>JBMFPK010000024.1:0-15476 GCA_049969155.1 Chloroflexia bacterium
CGACAAGCTGCTCATGCCGGTCAGCAGCCTGGACGTGATCGGGCGCATCCTGAGGCCGCAGGAGGCGTGAGATGAATCTCTATGAGGTCATTCGGCGCCCTATCCTGACCGAGAAGAACACGCGCCTGATGGAGGAGGCCAACCAGTACACGTTCGAGGTGGCCCGGGAAGCGAACAAGATCCAGATCCGTCAGGCGGTCGAGACGATCTTTGGTGTGCGCGTGCTGGCCGTGCGCGTGTCGATCGTCCCGGGGAAGCCCCGTCGACGGCGGCGCACCGTGGGTTCCAGCAAGCCCTGGAAGAAGGCCATCGTGACCCTGGCTCCGGGCGACCGCATCGACATCTTCCAGGGCGTGTAGCGGACCGGGCAGGAGAGGAACGATGGGAATCAAGAAATACAAGCCAACATCGCCGGGCCGTCGCTGGATGACCGGCTCCACATTTGAGGAATTGACCCGCAAGGAGCCGGAGAAGGCTCTGCTCCGGCCGCGGAAGCAGAAGGCCGGCCGGAACAACCAAGGGCGAATCACCACGCGCCACCGGGGCGGCGGTGCGAAGCGGCTGTACCGGGTGGTCGATTTCCGCCGCGAGAAGTACGGCGTTCCCGCGCGGGTGGCAGCCATCGAGTACGACCCCGGCCGTTCGGCGCGCCTGGCTCTGCTCCATTACGCGGACGGGGAAAAGCGCTATATCCTGGCCCCGGAAGGCCTGCGGGTCGGGGATACGATCCTTTCCAGCCGGGAGGCGCTCGAGATCCGCGTCGGCAACGCGATGCCATTGCGCTACATCCCACTGGGCACCCAGGTGCACAACCTGGAGTTGCACCAGGGGAAAGGTGGGCAACTCGTGCGGGCCGCGGGCACGTCCGCCCAGGTCATGGCGAAGGAGGGCAACTACGCGCATATCCGGATGCCCTCCGGCGAGGTGCGGCTGATCCACCTGGACTGCATGGCGACTGTCGGCGTGGTGGGCAATGCCGAACATTCGCTGATCAAGTTGGGCAAGGCGGGCCGCAAGCGCTATCTGGGCCGCCGGCCGGAGGTGCGCGGTTCGGCGATGACCCCCAGGGACCACCCCCACGGCGGTGGCGAGGGGAAGGCACCCGTGGGAATGCCCGGTCCGAAGAGCCCCTGGGGCAAACCGACCCTGGGTTACCGGACGCGCAGGAACAAGCGCACGGATCGCTTCATCGTCCGCCGGCGCGGCAAGCAGCGGGCTGGGTGAGAGCGGGCACGGAGGTAGAGCCGTATGTCGATCCTCGGCTGCTCAAGCGTATCGAGGAGATGAACCGGACGGGTGAACGACGGGTCATCCGCACCTGGTCCCGCGATTCGGTCATTTTCCCGCAGATGGTCGGCCATACCATCGCGGTGCATGACGGGCGACGCCACGTGCCGGTCTACATCACGGAGAACATGGTTGGGCACCGTCTGGGCGAGTTCGCTCCGACCCGGATCTTCCGCAGCCATGGCGGCAAGAAAGCCCGTATGGCTCGCCTGAAGAAATAGCGGCGGTGACAAGGAGCTTGGCCGATGGAAGTGCGAGCGGTGAAGCGTTTTGTGCGAATGTCGCCATACAAGGTGCGCCAGGTGGTCGATCTCGTGCGGGGCCGACAGGTGGATGACGCGTTGGCCGTCCTGCGGATGACCCCGCGGGAAGCCGCCCGTTACGTTGCCCAGGTCCTGAAGTCGGCTGTGGCCAACGCAGAGAACAACTACATGCTGTCCCGCGAGGACCTCTACGTGGCCGCCATCTACGCCGACACCGGGCCCACACTGAAGCGTTTCCGGGCACGGGCCCGCGGGCGTGCGGACCGCATTCGAAAACGCACCTGCCATATCACGGTGGTCGTGGACGAATACGAGGGGTCGAGCGCCTCGGCCTGAGGTCGCGCAGCGCGCGCAAGGAGGACGTGTTGGGACGGAAAGTTCACCCGATCGGTTTTCGCCTGGGCATCGTGACCGACTGGCAATCGCGTTGGTTCGCGGAACGGAACTATACGGAACTGCTGCACGAAGATCTCGAACTGCGGGAACTGATCCGCGAACGGCTGAAAGGTGCCGCAGTGTCGCGCATCGAGATCCAGCGTTCGGCGAACCAGGTCGATGTCACCGTGCACACCGCCAAGCCGGGGATCGTGATCGGCAAGCGAGGTGCCAGTGTCGATGCCCTGCGCAAGGAGCTGGAGGACCGCACGGGCAAGAAAGTGCGGCTGAACATCGAGGAGATTCGCCAGCCCGAGCTGGACGCGTACCTGTGCGCCGAGAGCATCGCGGAACAGTTGAGCAAGCGCGTTTCCTATCGACGCGCGATGAAGCAGGCAGCTGCTCGCGCGATGCGCCTGGGTGCAAAGGGGATCAAGATCCGCTGTAGCGGGCGTCTGGCCGGAGCGGAGATGGCGCGCTCTGTGGTCGAGATGCGCGGGCGCGTCCCGTTGCAGACCATCCGCGCCGACATAGACTATGCGATGGTCCATGCCCATACCATCTATGGACGAATTGGCGTCAAGGTCTGGATCTACAAGGGCGACGTGCTGGAGAAGAAGGAACAGGCCGCCCAGCCGGCAACGAGCGTGTGAGGACCACGGCGCCATAGGCAGGAGTTGAGCCATGTTGATGCCGAAGAGGACCAAATACCGCAAGGTGCAGCGGGGCCGCCTCAAGGGGCGAGCCACCCGGGGAGCCACGGTGGCGTTCGGCGAGTACGGGCTTCAGGCCTTGGAACCGGTCTGGCTCACGGGGCGCCAGATCGAGGCGGCGCGGCGGGCGATTACACGGTATATCCGGCGTGGCGGTAAGGTGTGGATCCGCATCTTCCCCGACAAGCCCCTGACCCGGAAGCCGGCCGAGACACGTATGGGCGGTGGCAAGGGGGCTCCGGATCAGTGGGTGGCGGTGGTCAAGCCCGGACGCATCCTCTTCGAGGTCGCCGGGGTCTCGCGCGAGGTCGCGGAAGAGGCGATGCGGTTGGCTTCCCACAAGCTTCCCATCCGCACGCGCTTCGTCGCCCGCGAGGATATGGTCTAGCGGCCGGACGAAAGGTGCGCACCGGGTTGGACTGGAGGTACCATGAAGAGCAGCGAGCTGCGAGAGTTGACCGACGCCGAGATCCAGCAGAAGATCGAGGAAGCCCACCAGGAGCTCTTCAACCTGCGCTTCCAGCTCGCGATGGGTCGGCTGAAGAACTACAAGCGGATCATGCAGGTTCGCCGGGATATCGCCCGTC
The DNA here is from genome assembly GCA_049969155.1 of Chloroflexia bacterium. GTDB lineage: Bacteria > Chloroflexota > Chloroflexia > DTKN01 > DTKN01 > DAOTVY01. The sequence continues at coordinate 3,226 of JBMFPK010000024.1, forward strand.
TGAAAACGGAACAGCGCCGGCGTCAGCTGGCCGCGGCGGCGGAACATGCGCGGGAGGCTTGAGATGAGTCAGGGACGCAAGACGATGGTCGGGCGAGTGGTCAGCAACCGGATGCAAAAGACCGTCGTCGTCGAGGTCGAATATCTGCGCCGTCATCCGCTGTACCATAAGGTGCTGCGGATCAGGCGACGCTTCATGGCGCACGATGAGAAGAACGCCTGCCGCGAGGGGGATCGGGTGCGGATCGTGGAAACCCGTCCCTTGAGCCGGCACAAGCGCTGGCGGGTCGCCGAGATCCTGGAACGCGCAGGCTAGGCGGCAGGGGAAAAACGAGGAGGTTGCCGTGATCCAGCCTATGTCGCGTTTGAAGGTGGCCGACAACACCGGAGCTAAGGAGATCATGTGTATCCGCGTGCTCGGTGGGTCGAACCGCCGCTATGCGACGATCGGGGATGTCATCGTCGCCACGGTCAAGCAGGCAACCCCGGATGGTTCGGTCAAGCGGAGCGAGGTAGTACGAGCGGTCATTGTACGGACGGCCCGCAACTACCGGCGCGCGGACGGTTCCTACATCCGTTTCGATGAGAACGCGGCGGTGCTGATCACCCCGCAGGGAAACCCGCGCGGTACGCGGATCTTTGGCCCGGTGGCCCGGGAGCTGCGCGACCGCTTTATGAAGATCGTTTCCCTGGCCCCGGAGGTCTACTAGTGCTCCGGGTGGAGGAGGGACGGACGATGAAGATTCGGCGAGGGGACCTGGTTGCCGTGATTGCGGGCAAGGACCGCGGGAAGCGGGGCAGGGTCAAACGGGTGCTGCCGCGCGAGGAGCGGGTGGTCGTCGAAGGGGTCAACTTTGTGAAGCGGCACCGCCGGCCGCGGGGAGAGATGGACCAGGGCGGGATCGTCGAGTTCGAGGCGCCGATCCACATCTCCAACGTCATGCTGGTCTGCCCGCACTGCAAGGAGCCGACCCGCGTCGGCTTTGAATTCCTGCCCGAAGGGGGCAAGGTGCGCGTCTGCCGCTCCTGCGGCGAGGCGCTGGACTGATGCAGGGAGGCGCCACGATGGCCCGATTGCTGGACTATTACCGCCAGGAAGTGGTCCCGGCGTTGATGAAAGAGTTTGGGTACAAGAACGTGATGCAGGTGCCCAAGATCCACAAGATCGTGGTGAACATCGGTGTCGGGGAGGCGATCCAGAACGCCCGGGCGCTGGACGCAGCGGTGCAGGACCTGCGCCTGATCACCGGACAGCAACCGGTGATCCGCCGTGCCCGCCGCTCCATCGCGGCCTTTAAGCTGCGGACAGGGATGCCGGTGGGGGTCTGTGTGACCCTGCGGGGGCGCCGGATGTACGAGTTCCTGGACCGCCTGCTGAACCTCGCGCTGCCCCGCATCCGGGACTTCCGGGGCCTGTCTTCCCGGTCGTTCGATGGCCGTGGGAACTATTCGATCGGGCTGCGCGAGCAGCTGATTTTCCCGGAGATCAACTTCGATGAGATCGACAAGATCCGGGGCCTGGAGGTGACGATCATCACCACGGCCCGGACCGACGAGGAAGGCAAGGCTCTGCTGGCCCGGCTCGGGGTTCCGTTCCGCGATTAGGCTGGCGGAAAAGGAGGAGGCTTCCCTTGGCACGTAAGGCGTTAATCGTAAAGGCCCAACGGCCACAGAAATACCGCGTCCGGGCGTATCACCGTTGCCGCATTTGCGGGAGAGCACGGGGGTATATCCGCAAGTTCGGCCTGTGCCGCATCTGCTTCCGGGAGAAGGCTTCCCAGGGCCTGTTGCCGGGGGTGAAGAAGGCTAGCTGGTAGCAGACCGCCCGCGGTCGCGGTCCGTTGCTCAGGAGGATGTAAGGTGACCTTGACCGATCCGATCGCCGACATGCTGACCCGTATCCGCAACGCGCTGATGGCGCGCAAAGACGACGTGCTGATTCCGTCCTCGCGCCTGGCCGAGGAGATCGCGCGCATCCTGCGCGATGAGGGATACATCCACGGCTACGAGCTGGTCGCCGAGGGGTCGCGGCGGTACTTGAGGCTCATCCTGAAGTACACCGAGACCGGGCGGCCGGTGCTCACCGGCCTGAAGCGGATCAGCACTCCGGGGCGGCGCATCTACGCCCGAAAAGACCAGATCCCGCGGGTGAAGGGGGGACTGGGTTTCGCGATCCTTTCCACTTCGCGGGGCGTGATGACCGGAGAGGACGCATTGCGCGCCGGGGTCGGCGGTGAGGTGATCTGCTACGTTTGGTAGGATCCGCTGTGCCGCCCCAGGTGCGGCGGAGGAGGAGTTGCTGTGTCGCGCATTGGCAAGAAGCCGATTCCGATCCCTCCGGGGGTCCAGGTCCAGATCGGGGCGGATGAGGTGGTGGTGAGCGGGCCGAAAGGAACGCTGCGCCAGCCGCTCCTTCGGGGCATCCAGGTTTCCCTGGAGGATGGACAGGTGGTCGTCCGCCGGCAATCCGACGCGAAGCCGCATCGGGAACAGCACGGCCTGATGCGCACGCTTATCGCGAATATGATCACCGGCGTGACCGTCGGTTACCGCAAGGAGCTCCAGATCGTCGGTGTGGGGTACCGCGCGGAAATGGACGGGCGGGACCTCGTCCTGACCCTGGGCTTTTCCCATCCGGTCCGTGTGGTCCCGCCGGAGGGGATCTCCTTCGAGGTTGGAGGCCGCAACGACCTGATCGTCGTCAGCGGCATCGATAAGGTGCTGGTCGGGCAGCAGGCGGCGAACATCCGCGCCTTGCGCAAGCCGGAACCCTACAAGGGCAAGGGGATCCGCTACGTGGGCGAGGTGGTGCGCCACAAGGCGGGCAAAGCCGGAAAGGGCTAAGGTGGGCCGCCGGGTAGTCCGGCCCGGTGCCGTACGGAATCGTCGGGTTAGGAGTGCGACGCATGATCAAGTTGACGACGTCCAAGCAGCGCCACAAGAAGCGTCACCAGCGCGTGAGAGCGCGCATTTCGGGCACGCCCGAACGGCCGCGGCTGAACGTGTTCCGCAGCCTGAACCATATCTATGCCCAGGTGATCGACGATACGGTCGGACATACGCTGGCGGCTGCCTCGAGCCTGGAACCGGCGCTGCGCAACGCGCAGGGGACCAAGACCGAGATCGCCCGTCAGGTGGGCCGATTGGTCGGGGAACGGGCACTTGCCCGCGGCATCCGCCGGGTGGTGTTTGATCGCGGTGGCTACGACTACCACGGCCGGGTGAAGGCGCTTGCGGAAGGTGCACGCGAGGCCGGCCTGGAGTTCTGAGGCGTGCCGCGCAACGCGGGCGACAGCGAGGAGGAACCGTGGCGAAGGCGACTGTGGATCCGAACGAATTGGAATTGGAAGAACGGGTGATCGAGATTAACCGTGTGGCGAAGGTGCAGAAAGGCGGCCGGCGCATGGCCTTCCGTACGGTCGTGGTGGTCGGTGACCGACAGGGACACGTCGGCGTCGGCGTCGCCAAGGCGAACGAGGTGCCCGAGGCGATCCGCAAGGGCGTGGAGCAGGCCAAGCGCAACCTGATCCGCGTGCCGATCGTGGGCACCACGATCCCGCACGAGATTGTGCAGGACTTTAAGGTGGCCAAGGTGCTCCTGAAGCCCGCGGCCCCGGGGACCGGCGTGATCGCCTGCAGCGCCGTGCGCGCGGTGGTGGAACTGGCAGGGATCAAGGACATCCTGACCAAGTCGCTGGGCAACAGCAACCCGGTGAACCTGTGCCGGGCGACGCTCTACGCCCTGGACAACCTGACCTCCGTGGAGGAGGAAGCCGCACGCCGCGGAAAGACCGTCGAGTACCTCCTCCGCCGGCGCATGCGCCCGAGCCGCAGGAAGAAGGAGGCGCACTGATGGTTGCGGAGCGAAAGGCAGCCACGGGCAGGCGACTGCGCATCACCTGGGTGCGAAGCGCGATCGGCAACAGCCGCGACCAGAAGGCGACCATCCGGGCGCTTGGCCTGCACCGGCTCCACGAGAGCGTGATCCACGACGATACGCCCACCATCCGCGGGATGATCTTCAAGGTGCAGCACCTGGTGCGGGTGGAGGAGGTGGAAGCGTGAAACAACACGAGTTGCGGCCCCCAGAAGGGGCGAAGAAGGCGCGCAAGCGCGTCGGTCGGGGGACCGGATCGGGCCACGGAAAGACCTCCGGTCGCGGGATGTCCGGACAGCGCGCCCGTTCGCACCACGGGATCCGCCCATACTTTGAAGGCGGTCAGCTGCCGCTTGTGCGGCGTCTGCCCAAGAAGCGGGGCTTTACGAACATTTTCCGCATCCCCTATCGGGTGGTCAACGTCGGGCGACTAGCGGAACTGTTCCAGCCGGGGGAGACGGTGACGCCGCGCATTCTGATGCAGCGGGGCGTCGTGCGGAACCTGAAGTTCCCGGTGAAGGTGCTCGGCGAAGGCGAGATCGCGCAACCGCTGCACATCTATGCGCACGCCTTTTCGGAGAGCGCCCGCAGCAAGGTGTTGGCAGCCGGGGGCAGTTGTACTGTGCTCGACCCCGAGGTCTTTGACGTGCCGGAAGCTACGGTACAGGAGGCCTGACGCCGTGACGAAGGACCGGGCGCACACCGCGTAGAGGAGACGGAGAGCTGCGATGCTCAAGGCGATGGTCACAGCGTTCAAGATTCCTGACCTACGGCGGAAGATCCTCTTCACGCTCGCCATGCTCGTCGTCTTCCGCCTGATCTCGCACATCCCGGTGCCCCTGATCAATGCCCAGTTCGTGGGCAAGATCGTGGAGCAGAACGCCATCCTCGGGATGCTGGACCTGTTTTCCGGTGGCGCGCTGGTCGAGTTCTCGGTCGCGGCCATGGGCGTGTACCCATACATCACGGCATCCATCGTGATGCAGCTGCTGGTACCGATCATCCCCGCCCTGGAGCGCCTCTCCAAGGAAGGGGAGATGGGACAGCAGAAGATCAACCGGTGGACCTACTGGCTGACCATTCCGCTGGCCGGCCTGCAGGCGTACGGCCAGGTCACCCTGCTGGCACGGAGCAGTGCTGCAGGGAGCCCGATCCTGCGCATCGACAAGTTCACGTTGTTCGATCCGCACTATATTCTGCCGACTCTGACCATCCTTTCGTCGATGATCGCGGGCACGATGGTGCTCATCTGGATCGGCGACCTGATCACGGAACAGGGCGTTGGAAACGGGCTCTCGATCATCATCTTTGGCGGGATCGTCTCCCGCCTGCCGACGATGGTCGGACGCCTGGCCCAGGGTGGTGGGCAGAGCGCTATGGGCTGGGTCGGCGTCGGCCTCTTCCTGGTCATCGCTTTGCTCACCATCGTGGCCATCGTGCTGGTGCAGGAGGGCAAACGGGAACTGCGGGTTCAGTACTCCCGGCGGGTGCGCGGGACCAAACTCTACGGGGGAGGTTCCACGACGCTCCCCCTGCGAGTGAATATGGCCGGGATGATCCCCCTGATCTTCGCCCAAAGCTTCCTGCTCCTTCCGGGGCAGATTGCCTCCTACCTGGCTCCGGCGAGCGGGGTGGCGCCGAGGACCTGGGTCCAGCGGGTGGCACAGTGGGTGGTGACCTATTTCAGCACCACACACGCGCTCTACTGGGTATTGCTCTTCATCCTGGTGGTGTTCTTCACCTACTTTTACACGATCATCGTCTTCAGCCAGACGAACATCGCCGAGAACCTGAAAAAGAGCGGAGGATTCATCCCGGGGTACCGCCCGGGCGAGCAGACGGAACGCCTGTTGACTGCCATCGTGAACCGCATCACCCTGGTGGGGGCCTTGTTCCTGGGCGTGGTAGCCGTGCTGCCCTTCATCGTGCAGAAGGTCAGCGGCCTGCAGGGGCAGGGGCTGCAGCTGAGCGCGACGGCGCTCCTGATCGTGGTCGGTGTAGCGGTCGACACGATGAAGCAGCTCGAGGCGCAGCTCCTGATCCGCCGCTACGAAGGTTTCCTGTAGGTCGGAGGCGGACGGCCGATGATCGGCGTGCTCATGGGCCCACCAGGGGCGGGCAAGGGGACACAGGCAGCAGAACTGGCGAGACGGATCGGGGTTGCCCACGTCGCAAGTGGGGACCTCTTCCGGGAGGCGATCGTGCAGGATACGCCTCTGGGCCGTGAGGCCCGGACGTATATCGAACGTGGGGAACTCGTGCCGGATCGGATCGTCGTGGGCATGGTGCTCGAGCGGCTGAAGCAGCCCGATTGCGCCCACGGCGTGATCCTGGACGGGTTTCCACGTACGGTGCCCCAGGCGGAGGCGCTCGAAGAAGCGCTCCGGGCCGAGGGAAAGCAGGTCGACTGGGTGGTGGAACTCACCGTTCCGGAAGCCGTGATTCTGGAGCGGCTCACCGGACGGCGCGTGTGTCGCAATTGCCAGGCACCTTACCATATCCGGTTCAACCCGCCCGCTCGGGACGAGGTCTGCGACCGTTGCGGCGGGCCGTTGGAACAGCGCGAGGACGACCGCGAGGAGACGGTGCGGCGTCGACTCCAGGTATACCAGGAGCAGGCAGCGCCCCTGCGGGCGTTCTACGCGCAGCGTGGGCTGCTGCGGACGGTGGACGGTACCGGCGAGGTCGAGGAAGTTGCCGCGCGGCTTGCGCACGTCGTGGAGGGACGGTAGCCGCATGGTGGGCGTAACGATCAAGACGGCCGAGGAACTGCGCCTCATGCGACAGGCCGGCCGGATCGTGGCCCTGGTGCTGGAGACCCTCCAGGAGAAGGCCCGGCCGGGGATCACGACGGCAGAGCTCGATGCCATCGCCGAGCGCATCATCCGCCGCCACGGTGCCGTGCCCTCGTTCAAAGGGTACCGCGGCTTCCCGGCGTCGACGTGCATCTCGATCAACGAGGAAGTCGTGCACGGCATCCCGGGACCTCGACGGCTCGTCGAGGGGGATGTGGTCAGCATCGACGTCGGTGCGATCTACAAGGGGATGCACGCGGACGCAGCGGTGACCTTCGGCATCGGGACTGTGTCGGAGGAAGCCGAATGGCTGATGCGCGTGGGGAAGGAGACGCTCGCCCGGGCGATCGCGCAGGTGCGGCCGGGCAACCGGCTGAGCGACATCTCGTGGGCGATCCAGTCCTACGCGGAATCCCAGGGGGCGGCGGTCGTGCGCAAATACATCAGCCACGGCATCGGACGGCACATGCACGAACCGCCGGAGCTGCTGAATTTCGGGCCGCCGGGGCAGGGCATTCGCCTCCGTCCCGGGATGACCTTCGCGATCGAGCCGATGCTCTGTGCGGGCACTTATGAAGTGGACGACCAGAGCCGGGGCGACGGGTGGACGGTTGTTACGGCGGATGGCCGCCTTTCGGTGCACTATGAACATACCGTGGCCGTCACCGAGGGGGAACCGGAGATCCTGACCCGGCCCTAGGGGCACGGACAGTCCGGAGGTTGGACGATGAAGGTTTCTGCATCGATCAAGCCGCGCTGTGAGCACTGCAAGGTGATCAAGCGCAAAGGGGTCATTCGGATCATTTGCAAGAACCCTCGCCATAAGCAGCGTCAGGGGTAGCGAGGGGCTACATGCCCACTGCGGTGGGGTAGTGTCTGCAGGAGGCCGGAATGGCGCGTATTGTCGGAGTGGACCTGCCGCGGGACAAGCGGATCGATGTCGCTTTGACCTACATCTACGGGATCGGGCGTTCCCGTAGCCGAGAGATCCTGGAGCGGACCCAGATCGATCCCTCCACGCGCGTCCGCGAGCTGACGGAGGACGAGATTGCCCGGCTGCGCGAGACGATCGAACGCAACTACCGTGTGGAGGGCGATCTGCGCCGCGAGGTGTCCCAGAACATCAAGCGGCTGGTGGAGATCGGGTGCTACCGGGGGATCCGTCACCGGCGCAACATGCCGGTGCGGGGCCAGCGCACGCGCACGAACGCGCGCACGCGCCGCGGGCGCAAGGGGACGCCGATCGGAATCAAGAAGAAGGCCCGGAAGTAGCGGGGGTAGAGCGCGGTCTTGCGCTTCGAGTGAGGATCTGAGGGAAAAAGATGCCGAAAGGAACGCGTCGACGAGGTCCGCGGAAGGAACGAAAGGTCGTCCCACGGGCCCATGCCCACATCCTGGCGACCTTTAACAACACGATCGTCTCCATCTGCGATCCGCAAGGCAACGTGCTCGTCTGGAGCAGCGCGGGATCCTGCGGGTTCAAGGGCTCGCGCAAGAGCACACCCTACGCAGCCCAGGTCGCAGCGGAGACGGCGTCGCGCAAGGCGCAGGAGATGGGTGTGCGCCAAGTGGACGTCTTTGTGAAAGGTCCTGGGGCCGGAAGGGAAGCAGCGATCCGCGCCCTGCAAGGGGCCGGCCTGCACGTAGTGTCCATTACGGATACGACACCGATCCCGCACAACGGATGTCGGCCGCCCAAGCGCCGGCGGGTCTGATCGATAGCCGGAGGAGGAGCCATGGCTCGTTACACGGGTGCAGTCTGCCGATTTTGCCGCCGTGAGGGCGTAAAGTTGATGCTGAAAGGGGAACGCTGCTTGACGAACAAGTGCGCCCTGGAGCGCCGCAATTACCCCCCAGGACAGCACGGCATCGTCCGTCAGCGCCGCCGGGTTTCCGACTATGGCATCCGGCTGCGGGCGAAGCAGCAGGCCCGCCGGATGTTCGGCGTGATGGAGCGGCAGTTCCGCCGCCTGTTCGAGGAAGCATCCCGGCTGCCTGGCGCGACGGGCGAGAACCTGCTTCGGTTGCTGGAGTGCCGCCTGGACAACGTTGCGTATCGCCTCGGGCTGGCGCAATCCCGGGCGCACGCGCGCCAACTCGTGCGGCACGGTCACCTGCTCGTCAACGGTCGGAAGACGAACATCCCATCCTACCTGGTGCGTCCCGGCGATGTGATCGCCGTTCGGCCGGAGAGCCGTCGGCGTCCCTACTTCAAAGCACTGGCCGAAGAGCTGAACGCCCAGGCGGTCCCGGGCTGGCTGTCGCTGGACGTAAAGGAGATGAGCGCCCGGGTGCTGCGGCAGCCGAATCCGGAGGAGTGCGAACAGGGACTGCAGCCGCAGATGATCGTCGAGTTTTACAGCCGCTAGGAGTTCCTGCGGCCCACGAAGGGTGCCGTGGGAAGGAGGTGTCCCGTTGTTGGACATCGCAATGCCGAAGATCGAGTGTATCGCGAGTACCGATTCCTTCGGCCAGTACAAGATCGAACCGCTGGAGCCGGGGTACGGCACAACGTTGGGGAACGCTCTGCGGCGGGTGCTCCTGTCCTCCCTGCCGGGCGCCGCAGTGACCGCCATCCGCATCGAGGGGGTGTACCACGAGTTCTCCACGATCCCCCACGTGCGCGAGGACGTGACCCAGATCGTCCTGAACGTGAAGCGCATCCGCTTGCGCTCCTATGCGGATCGGCCCGTCAAGCTGTGGCTGCAGGCGCGGGGAAAGGGCGTCGTCCGGGCGGGCGATATCGAGTGCCCCAGCACCGTGGAGCTGGTCAATCCCGACCTGGTCATCGCCACCCTGGATTCGGACGACGCCTACCTGGAGATGGAGCTCACGGTGGAGCGGGGACGGGGCTATCGGCCGGCCGAGGCGCACGAAAATCTGCCCATCGGCCTGATCCCCGTGGACGCGATCTTTTCCCCGATCACCAAGGTGAACTATGTTGTGGAGCGCACGCGCGTCGGGCAGATGACCGACTTTGACCGACTCATCATGGAAATCTGGACCGACGGAACGATCGCACCGGGAGATGCGCTCGGGTACGCCGCACAGGTGCTCGTGCAGTATTGCAGCCTGATCGCGGAGGCAAGCAAGGTCGAGGAAGTCGTGGAAGAAGAGGCCGCCGGAGTGGCCATCCCGCAGCACCTCTACCAGGTGTCGATCGATGAGCTGGGGCTGTCGACCCGCACGCACAACTGCCTGAAGCGGGCCGGTATCTCTTCGGTCGGGCAGATCCTGGAAATGGACGAAAAGGACCTCCTCGCCATCCGCAACCTGGGCGCCAAGTCGCTGAACGAGATCCGCGAGTGCCTCATCGCCCGCGGTTACCTGCCGCAGGTTCAGGTGCCGGGAGTGCTGCTGCCCAAGGAACCCGAGGAGATCGAGGCGGAAGAGACGGTGGAGGCCATCCTGCGCGATGAGGGCCTCGTGGAGGAGGAGACCGATCAACTCCTCGCTCCTGCCGAGCCAGGAGGGTTGCCGCAGGAAGCGGGCGAGGAGATCGACGAGGAGGAAGCCTAGCACAACCCCTCTGACGACGGGGTAGATGGGGGCTGTCGGGACAAGAGGTCAACGGAGTACGACTATGCGGCATCGAAAAGCAGGACGGAAACTGAACCGGAATACGGCCCAACGCCGGGCCCTCTTTCGCAACCTGATGGCTGCGTTGCTCTGGCACGGCAAGATCGTCACGACCGAAGCCAAGGCGAAAGCGATCCAGCCGCACGTGGAGCGCCTGATCACCCTGGCCAAGGAGGACACTCCGCATCGGCGGCGCCTTGCGATGGCCAAGCTCCCCAGCGAACGGGTCGTGGAGAAGCACTTTGCAGAGCACGGGCCCGCCTTTCGCGAGCGAAACGGCGGCTACACCCGTATCGTTCGCCTGGGACCCCGCCAGGGCGACGCAGCGGAAATGGTCCTGATGGAGCTGGTGACGCGCTGAGCATCGAGGCGGCATGCGGAACATCCTTCTGGACCTGGAGTACGACGGGACCGACTTTTGCGGGTCGCAGGTTCAGAGCCGGGGTCGAACCGTGCAGGGGGAACTCGAACGAGCCCTCTGCCGGCTGACCCAGCAGGAGACGCGCGTGATCCTGGCCGGACGCACAGATGCTGGAGTCCATGCGAGCGGGCAGCGGGCAAGTTTCCGCACCTCTTGCGAACTGCCGCTGCCGACCTTGCAGCGGGCATTGAATGCCCTGCTGCCGCCGGACCTGGCGGTGGTCCGCGCACAGGAGGTGCCCGAGTCGTTCCACGCCCGGTTCAGCGCCCGCCGGCGTACCTACCGCTATACGGTCTACAACGCCAGCGTGCGGTCGCCCCTGGCGCGTCGTTACGCTTGGCACGTGGCGGAGCCGCTGGACGTGGCCCCGATGGCTCAGGTGGCCCGAACGCTGGTGGGGGAGCACGATTTCGCCTCCTTTGCCAGCGCTGGGTCGGGCATGGGCCCCCGCGGGACGGTGCGGACGGTCTACCGGGCGGAGTGTTGGCGCGAAGGGCCGTGGGTCTATTTCGAAATCACCGCCGACGCCTTCCTGCGCGGCATGGTGCGGAGCCTGATGGGCCAGTTGTGCTGGGTAGGGCTCGGGCGCTGCTCGACCTCCGAGTTCGAAGCCGTTTGGGCGTCGCGCGACCGCGCACGCCTGGCTCCCCCGGCACCGGCTCACGGCCTTTGTCTCGTGCGTGTGGAGTACGATGGGGTAGCCTGAACGGGGGCCCTGAAGTGGCATAGGAGATCGACGATGAGGACGTATATGCCCAGAGCGGCCGATGTACAACAGGAGTGGTACCTGGTCGATGCTGCGGGCAAGACGCTGGGACGGCTGGCTTCGCGCATCGCTACCCTCCTTCGCGGGAAGCACCGGCCCAACTACACGCCCCACATGGATATGGGCGATTATGTGATCGTTGTGAACGCGGAGAAGGTAGTCCTGACCGGAGATAAGCGCCATCAGAAGGTCTACTACCACCACTCGGGCTATTTCGGCGGGCTGAAGCGCATCCCGTTCGAGCGAATGATCGCCACGCATCCCGAACGGGTGATCCGCCTCGCCGTTTGGGGAATGCTCCCCCACAATCGGTTGGGCCGCGCGCTGCTGCGGAAACTGAAGGTGTACGCTGGCCCGCAGCATCCCCACGATGCGCAGCAGCCAAAGCCGATCGACCTGTAGCCGGACAAGCGGAGGATGGTGTGATGGAGCTTCGCTATTACCAGGGAACCGGGCGCCGCAAGACGGCCGTCGCTCGGGTGCGGATCTACCCAGGAGGCCGCGGTGAGATCATCATCAACGGGCGGACCCCGCGGGAATACTTCGGACCGCGCCTCCTCTACGAAAAGATGATCCTGGAGCCGCTGCGGCTGGTCAACCTGGAGAACCAGGTGAACGTCTCCGTGCGAGTGTCCGGCGGAGGCACGACCGGCCAGGCCGGCGCGATCCGCCACGGGTTGGCGCGCGCTCTCGTGCATATGGACAGCAACCTGCGAGCTCCCCTCAAGAAGATGGGGCTGCTCACGCGCGACCCGCGGGTCAAGGAGCGCAAGAAGCCCGGGCTGAAACGGGCCCGCAAGCGCCCGACCTACAC
>JBMFPK010000025.1:0-15461 GCA_049969155.1 Chloroflexia bacterium
GCAACGCTCCCCGCGAGGGCGATCGCCGTTTCACCTCCGCGATCAGGGCAATTCCCGGGTGAGCGAGCGCACCGACGAAGTCGCGCGGCGGCGGCGCCTCGCGGGCACGGGCGCGCAGTTCCGCCTCGGGGACCTCCTGACGGCTCCACGCTACCCGCTCCCGGGTGCTGCGGACGGCTTCCTCCAGGAACATCAGGCCCTCCCCTTGTTCGTGAAGGCGATGAGCGCCTCCAGGCGTTCGCGGGCCGCCCCGGAATCGATGCTGCAGGCCGCAAGGCGCAATCCCTCGCGCAGGTCCGATGCGAGTCCGGCCGCAACCAGGGCGGCTGCAGCGTTGAGCCGGACGACGTCGCGGCGCGGCCCGGGTTCGCCGGACAGAACGGCGCGCAGGATCTCTGCGTTGCTCTGCGCGTCGCCGCCCCGGAGGTCCGCTAGCTCCGCGCGTGGTAGCCCAAGCGTCTCCGGATCCAGCACAAAGTTCTCCACGCGGCCCTTGCGCAACCAGGCGATGCGGTTGGGGCCGGTCGTCGTGAGTTCGTCCAGGCCGTCGGCACCGTGCACGACGAAAGCGGCCCCGCAGCCGAGGCGGGCCAGCACCCGTGCCATCGTTTCGGTCAGGGCGGGATCGTAGACCCCCAGCACCTGAACCTGCACCCCTGCGGGGTTCGTCAGCGGCCCGAGGATGTTAAAGACCGTGCGCACTCCCATTTCGCGGCGCGGTCCGATCGCGTGCTTCATCGCGGGGTGAAAGGTCGGCGCGTAGAGGAAACCGATGCCGACCTGGTCGATGCAGGCCGAGACCTGCTCCGGGGGAAGGTCGACCTGCACCCCGAGTGCCTGCAGGACGTCGGCACTGCCGCAACGGCTCGACACGGAGCGATTGCCGTGCTTAGCGACCGGTAGGCCTGCGCCGGCCACCACGAAGGCCGCGGTCGTCGAGATGTTGAAAGTGGCCAGCCCGTCACCCCCGGTCCCACAGGTATCGGCGACCAGGCGGTGCTTCGGACGGACCGCTATGGCGCTGCGCCGCATCGCACGGGCAAAGCCGGTGATCTCCGCAACGGCCTCCCCCTTCATCCTCAGAGCAGCGAGCAGGGCACCGATCTGCGCAGGGGTCGCCTCGCCGGCCATGATGCGTCCCATCACGGCCTCTGCTTCCGATGCACTGAGGCTCTGGCGTTCGAGCACACGGGCCAAGGCTTCTCGGATTTCCATCGTCCACCTCCTTACACACGCACCCGAAGGAAGTTCGCCAGCAGCCGCTGCCCCTCCTCCGTGAGGATCGACTCTGGATGAAACTGCACCCCGAAGACCGGCAGCTCCCTGTGCTGGATGGCCATGACTTCCCCTTCGAGGGTGAAGGCGGTCACCTCCAGGCTGGGGGGAAGCGGTTCCCACACGATCAAGGAATGGTACCGCGTCGCCGTAAAGGGGTTGGGCAGGTTTGCAAGGATCCCTTTGGAAGTGTGGTAGATCAGGGAGGTCTTGCCGTGCATGAGGCGCGGCGCGCGGTCTACCCGGGCACCGAACACGTGGCCGATGCACTGGTGCCCGAGGCATACTCCCAGTATCGGCACGCGATGGGAAAAGCGGCGGATGACGTCATTGGAGATCCCGCTCTGTTCGGGACTGCCTGGTCCGGGGGAGATGACGATGTGCGACGGCGCGAGACGTTCCAGCGCATCGCAAGAGACGGCATCGTTTCGGAAAACTCGTACCTGCCCGCCCATTGCCCCTAAGCACTGGACGAGGTTGTACGTGAAGGAGTCATAGTTGTCGATGACAACGATCATCGCCCACCTCCGCAAGATCGACCGCCTCCATAAGGGCGCGCGCCTTCTGACAGGTCTCCTGGTATTCGCGCGTCGGATCCGAGTCGGCCACGATGCCCGCTCCCGCCTGAACGTAGGCCGTGCCGCGGTGCAGGACGACCGTGCGGATCGTGATGCAGGTATCCATGTTGCCCTGGAGGCTGAAATAGCCAACAGCGCCGGCATACGGCCCGCGCCGCTCTTCTTCGAGCTCTGCGATGATCTCCATCGCACGGATCTTGGGCGCGCCGGAGACGGTACCTGCGGGAAAGGCAGCCCGAAGCAAGTCGAAGGCATCCAAGTCCGGACGCAGGACGCCCTCGACACGTGAGACCAGGTGCATCACGTGGGAGTACCGCTCGACGGTCATGAGTTCTGGCACTCGCACGCTCCCGTACTCACACACGCGGCCCAGATCGTTCCGTCCCAGGTCCACGAGCATCACGTGCTCGGCCCGTTCCTTGGCGTCCGTGAGGAGTTCCTCCGCCAGCAAGCGATCGGATTCGCCATCGTGGCCACGAGGGCGGGTACCGGCAATCGGGCGCAGCTCCGCGTGTCGGCCGTCCAGCCGTACGAGCATCTCCGGAGAAGAGCCGATCAACGTCAGCTCTCCCGGAAGCTCGAGGAAGAACATGTAGGGCGAGGGGTTGAGCCGCCGCAGGGTGCGGTAGATCGACAGAGGATCCGCAGCCGTGGGGCGGGAGAACCGCTGCGAAAGGACCACCTGGAAGATATCGCCTGCCGCAATGTAGGATTTGGCACGGCGGACGGCCTGCTCGAAGCGCTCCGGCTCGACGTTCGATTCCCACGGCGGGATTTCCCGCGCCGTCGGCCCTGGTGGGGCGACGCTTGGGTGCTCCAGGCAGGCCAGGAGCTCTTCGATCCGCTCCGCAGCCCGATCATATGCCCGGTCGGGATCGTCCGCTGAGGAAGCATATGCCATCAAGAGCAGGCCGTGCTGGACGTGGTCGAAGACCACCAGCGTGTCCGTGAGCAGCCAGCATGCGTCCGGGACGCGTACCCCAGGCGCGCGGGCAAGAGGAACGGGCTCGAACCACCGAGCCGCCTCGTAGGAAAGGTAGCCCACCAGTCCCCCACACAAGCGGGGAAGTCCGGGGAGCTGCGGCGCCCGGTAGCGCGAAAGGACCGTGCGGGCCGCCTCGAGTGGGTCCTTCTCCCTCATTTGCTGAGGAAATTCGCCCCTCGTGTGCCACCACACAAGGTCGTCTTGCGCTACCAGGGCACCTTTGGGACGGACCCCGAGGAAAGAGTACCGTCCGAGATGTTCCCCTTTCTCGACGCTTTCCAGGAGGAAGGAAGGACCGTCTCCTCGCAGCTTCAGATAGACAGAAATCGGCGTCTCCAGATCGGCCGGCCGTTCGCACCAGACGGGGACCGTCCGGCCGTCCCGTGCCAAGCGGCGGAACTCGCGGCGCGAGGGAAAGAGCATCTTTTCCTCCTGTAACAAGAATGCCCGTCCCCAAAGGGACGGGCAGAACCCGCGGTGCCACCCTTTTTGGCCTGACCCGGAACATGTCCGGAGGCCCGGAGGCGGAAAAGCAAAGCACCGCCGTGAGAGCAACCTCACAGGCGGTTCTTGCCAGCCTCACGCTCAGCAGGTACGGGATATCCCGAACGGATATCCGATACCCCCACCCGATAACGGGGGTGAACCGACCGCAGCTACTACCCCAATAGGGGGTTCACCCGGCGACTCCCGGGCCCATTCGGCGTCTGCGCTGGCACCGGGCTCACACCTTACCCCGGCTCTCTGAGCCCCGCTTCGACGCTTACTCTTCCCGTTCACCGTCTTTGCGATTCCGTTGTGTTTTTATTTTACCATACCGAGCGCTTCCTGTCAAATTGCGTCCGTCATTCAATTTGACAATCTCCCGGCTTTTTGCTATCTTACGTGCAAACACGACGGTCAGGATTTCGGATGGACCTGCTGTCCCGGCGCTTTCAGAAACATCCGGACATCGTCTTTCGCAGGATCGGCGACGAGTTCGTGCTGGTACCGATCCGGTCAACCGTTGCCGATCTCGAAGCGATCTACACGCTTAACCCGGTGGCAGCCCACATCTGGGACCTCCTCGACGGGCAGCGAGACGGCTACGCGATCCTGGAGGAGATCGTTCGGGAGTACGACGTATCTCCGGAACAAGCACGGGGCGATCTGATCGAGTTCCTCGAGCAACTGCTCGCCGTGCAGGGTATCGTGGCTGTGGAGGACATCTCGGATGCGTGACTGCGCCGACCCGACGATCCCCGTCGACCGCTGGGTTCAAGAGCTGAGGCGACAGTCGGGACGCTTTCCCCTCAGCGCCTCCATCGAGCTCACGGAGCGGTGCAACCTGCGCTGTGTGCACTGCTACATCAACCGGCCGGCCGGGGATCGCGATGCGGCTTCTCAGGAACTGGACCTCGAGCGTTGGACTCGCATCTTGGACCAGCTGGCGGATGCGGGCACGCTGTGGTTGCTTTACACCGGCGGGGAACCGCTGCTGCGCCCGGACTTTGCCGAGCTCTTCCTAGCGGCCAAGCGACGCGGTTTTCTGGTCACCCTCTTCACGAACGGCACGTTGCTGAACGAAGACCTCGTGCACCTCTGGCAGGAGTATCCCCCGCGGCGCGTGGAGATCACCCTCTACGGAGCGACGGAAACCACGTACGAGCGTGTGACCGGCGTGCCGGGAAGCTTTGCGCGCTGCCTGCGGGGGATCGAGCTTCTCCACCGCTACGGCATTCCGCTCGAACTCAAGTCCGTGCTGATGCGCCAGAACGTGCACGAGTTCGGGGAGATGCGCCGGCTTGCGCTGGAATACGGCCGGAACTTTCGCTTCGATGCTCTGCTGAACCCACGTCTGGACGGGGATGCCCGCAACACGTTCGGGCAGCTCTCCATCGAGGAGGTCGTCACGCTCGACCAGAGCGACCCCCAGAGGTGGGCCGACTGGAAGAGGCTCGCCGAGCAGGCAACCGGACCGGGCCTTCTGCCGTACCGTTACAACTGTGGGGCAGGGCTGACAACTTGCCACATCGACGCCTACGGCCGGCTGTCCCCGTGTCTGCTGGCTCGGCACAGGCAGTACGATCTGCGTGTGGGAGATTTTCGCACCGGCTGGGAAGAGTTCCTGGGGAGCATACGTTCGGAACGGCGGCGCAGAGCCACACCGTGTGACACCTGCCGCTTCTACAACCTTTGTGGCGTGTGTCCGGGCTGGTCGCACCTCGCTATGGGGGACGAAGAGGAGCCGATCCCGTTCCTGTGTCGTGTGGGGCGGGAGCGGGCTGCCCGCCTGGGGATCGGTGGGGAGCAACACGTGGCAGCCAGTACGGTCGGACAGCAGACACCTCAATGGATGGAGGAGGCTCTCCATGGAAAGCCAAGTAGAACCGCGGGGGAAAAAGCGCTATGAGAAGCCTTCCCTGAGCAGCGTGAGGTTGGATGCCGAAGTCGCAACAATGGGGGCATGTAAAGTTGCTTCCGACACGGGGCCATTCTCTCAGCCGTGCACGTTGGCCTTTTGTGCGGCCCTGGCCACCTCTTAGTTTTCTATTGTTCCACGCGTGCCCGGTAGCGAGGGCAGATACCCAGTATCAGGGAACGGCACGTGCCGGGGAAACACACAGCATCCCCGGAGCAGGCTGGGTATGCCGGGGAGAACGGCGGCCGATGGAAGAAAGTTTGGAAACCGGCAAGAAGTGTGTCTGCTTGGAGATCGGAGGCCTCAGGTGGAAAGCAACGACTGAGGCCCCCGAGATCCGTCTGATCCTAGGACCGTCTACAAGGCCTTTCGCGGTACCCCACCACGACCAGGCCGACCTTGCTATTGAGGTGAAGTACGGCCTACCGGAGCTGCCGCGCGGTTCCGTCCTTCGCTTCGCCTCCTCGGGGTTGTGGCACCTTTACGCCGCCGGCGGGAAGGCCTGGATCACTTTCGGAATGCCCGATGGGGATGTGCTTTACGGGATGGCGCAGCTGGACGAGGCGATCTCCCAAGGGGATCTGTGGGTGAGTTCTCCGAATTCCGGCCTTTTCGATCCTTGGGAATACCCCTTTTCCGAGCTCGTGATGGTCCTGCAGCTCGCGCAGGGTCGGGGGGTGCTCCTCCACGCGGCCGCACTGGTGGATAGCGGCGAGGCCGTGTTGTTCGTTGGCGAATCCGGTGCCGGCAAGAGCACCATGACGCGCCTCTGGGCCGGAAGCGGAGCACGCTTCCTGAGCGACGACCGTGCCATCGTGCGGAAATGGGGCTCCGTCTACTGGACCTATGGGACTCCGTGGCACGGGGATGCCGGTGTCGCCTCGCCGGGCAAGGCACCGCTGGGGAAGCTCCTCTTCCTGCGGAAGGCGACGCGGCACGCGGCCCGGCCGCTCGCCTCGCGGGACGCACTGGCCCGGCTCCTAGTGAACTGTTTTCCGACCTTCTGGGACCGTGAGGGCATGGCATTTACGTTGGGATTCCTGGCCGAGATGGTCGAATCGGTCCCGTGCTACGAACTCGAATTCGCGCGGGACGCGGGTGTCATCGAGGTGATACGAGGTATTGGCTGAAAGTGGTGGAGCACTTGCCGATCGTTCTAGCCCCGGGTGAGGAGGTTGTTGCCGTATTGCAGGAGCTATTGGCTAGGGGAAAGTGTGTGCGGATGCGTGTTCACGGGTGGAGCATGCATCCGACCCTGCGCGACGGCGACATCGTGTGGATCGAGCCGGTGAGCGCTCACAGGCCGCGGCTGGGTGACGTCGTACTGTACCGCACCCTGGGCGGCCGGCCGGTTGTCCATCGCCTGCGCCGCCGGGCCGGCTATGGGAAGGACGCGCGCCTCTACATCGAGGGAGACCACGATCCGGCACAGGGAGAATGGGTCCGCCCCGAGCAGGTTCTGGGAGTCGTTCGGCGCGCGGAACGCGCCGGGCGGGATATCCGCTTGTACAGGTTCTCAGCACACCTCTCCGTGGCCCTCAGGATGACCCGCTGGGCCACGCGGCCCCTGGTGCTCTTGCTTCGGGCCATCCTGAGCCTCTTGGGCTGGGATTAGGCGCTTCAGGGCAAGGCCCCTTCCTGGGCTCGAAGGTTCCCGACTTATGCCCCCGGAGGCATTGTTCCCTGCGGGCTGCCGCAGATCCGGGTGCGTCCGGACAGCCATCGGCTATTGACCTCGTCCTTGCACCATGGTATGATGGCAGTGACCACACGGTCGTGGGCAAGCGAGGGCTTGTCGAAAGTGCGAGAGGAGGGAAACCCATGGCGCCCAAGAAGATCCTGATGCTTGTCGGGGACTATGTCGAAGACTACGAAGTCATGGTGCCCTTCCAGATGCTCCTCATGGTCGGGCACACCGTGCACGCCGTCTGCCCTGGCAAGAAGGCGGGAGATCAGGTGCGCACGGCGGTGCACGACTTTGAGGGGGACCAGACGTACAGCGAGAAGCGGGGCCACAACTTCACCCTCAACGCGACCTTTGACGAGGTACGCCCGGAAGACTACGACGCACTGGTCATCCCCGGTGGACGTGCGCCCGAGTACATCCGTCTGAACGAGCGCGTGCTGGAGATCGTGCGCCACTTTGCCCAGGCCGGGAAGCCGATCGCCTCCATCTGCCATGGGCAACAGGTGCTCGTCGCCGCGGGCGTGGTGGAGGGCAAGCTTTGCACGGCGTACCCGGCCGTGAAGCCGGATCTAGTGCGGGCCGGAGCCCGCTGGGCGGAGGTGAACGAGACCTTCTCGAATGCCTACGTGGACGGAAACCTGGTCACCGCCCCTGCGTGGCCCGCACATCCGGAGTGGATGCGCAAGTTCCTCGATCTCCTAGGGACACGGATCGAGCCCTGATGACGCTTTGCGGGCCGGGCAGCGGTGGCACAACGTTGCCGGGCGCAGCCCGGCCCGGTCTCATCTTGCTTCGGCCGGCCGTAACGGTGCGGATCCCCTGTAGGAACGACGGAGTTCCTGGGAGCGGAAACGCTCGCCGCTCCCGATCACGAGGGAGAAAGAATCGATGAAGGACCGCAAGCTGCTGATGATCCCTGGGCCGATCGAATTCACGCCGGAGGTGCTGCGGGCTATGGGGCTCGCCCCCACCAGCCACCTGGCGGCAAACTTTGTTCGGGTGTTCGGAGAAGCGCTCCGCGGGCTGCGCGAACTGTTCCTCTGCCCGAACGGCCAGCCGTTCGTCGTCGCCGGTTCGGGGACGCTCGCCATGGACATGGCGGCGGCAAACCTCGTGGAACCGGGCGACCGGGCACTCGTCGTGAACACGGGGTACTTCAGCGACCGCTTCGCCGCGATCCTCCGCCGGTATGGCGCGGAAGTCACCGAAGTCAAGGCGCCCGAAATCGGCGCTACGCCGGCACCGGAAACGGTCGAGGAAGCGTTGCGCGGAGGTCGCTTCAAGTTGATGACGGTCACCCACGTGGACACGTCTACCGGCGTGCTCGCGGATGTGCGAACGCTGGCCGGGTTGGCCCGGGCCTATGAGGCGCTGATCCTCGTGGACGGCGTGTGCTCCCTGGCCGGGGAGGAGATGCGTCAGGAGGAGTGGGGGATCGATCTGGTGTTGACGGCTTCCCAGAAGGCCATCGGCGTGCCGCCCGGGCTGGCGCTCGTCGTGGCCGGCCCGCGCGCCGTTGAGACGTTCCGCCGGCGCCGCATACCGGTCGCCAACTACTACGCGGACTGGTCCGAGTGGCTGCCAATCATGCAAGCCTACGAGAGCGGCCAGGCGCGCTACTTCGCCACACCGGCGGTGAACCTGGTATGGGCACTGCACGTGAGCCTGGAACAGATCCTCTCGGAAGGGCTGGAGGCCCGCTTCGCGCGACACCGTCTGCTGGCCAGAGCGTTCCAGGCAGGGATGACGGCGCTCGGTCTGGAGCTTGTGCCGCGCTCCCCCGAGGTGCGGGCACACACGATGAGCGCGATCTACTACCCCGAAGGTGTAGATGCATCCGCCCTTGCCCACATCCAGGAGGCCGGGGTCATCGTCGCCGGGGGGCTGCATCCCGAGATCCGCGCCCGCTACTTCCGGGTTGGGCACATGGGTGCGGTCAGCGCCTCCGACATCCTCGCCACTGTCGGAGCGATCGAACACGGCCTGGCGCGCGCCGGATACCGGTTCCAGGCGGGCGCCGGGGTTGCCACAGTCCAGGCGATATTGCTTTCCAATACGTAATACGTAAAGGAGAACGATGCCGATGTACCGAAAGGTGAATCCGCAGGTGATCGCCGCCTTGGGGGACATCGTTGGCCCGGAGCACGTGCTGACGGACGCCGAGGCCATGGAGCCCTACACACACGACGAGACGGTGGGCATCCGGGGAGAACCCGAGGTCGTCGTGCGGGCGACTTCGGCGCACCAGGTTTCCGAGGTGCTGCGCCTGGCGGGGCGAGAGCGCATCCCCGTCACGCCCCGTGGGGCCGGGACCGGCCTGAGCGGCGGGGCCATTCCTGTGTATGGCGGCATTGTCCTCTCGCTGGAGAAAATGAACCGCATCCTGGAGATCGACCACGACAACCTGATGGTCACCGTCGAGCCCGGGGTCATCACAGGGGACCTCCACCGGGCGGTCGAGGCCGAAGGCCTGTTCTACCCACCAGACCCTGCCAGCCTCGACTCCTGCTCGATCGGCGGGAACATCGCCGAGGGTGCAGGAGGGCCCCGGGCCGTCAAGTACGGCGTGACCCGCGACTACGCCTGCGGGTTGGAAGCGGTATTTCCATCGGGGGAGATCGTGCGTTGCGGCGGGAAGCTCGTCAAGGACGCGACCGGCTACGACCTGGTACAGCTCCTCATCGGCTCCGAGGGGACGCTGGCCGTGGTGACGCAGATCATCCTGCAGCTGATCCCCCTGCCCGCGCTGCGGGTCGACCTGTTGGTCCCCTACGACGATTTCCAGGCGGCCGCGGACACGGTTTCCGACATCATCGCCCACCGCATCGTGCCCGCGACGATCGAACTGATGGAACGGGACGCCGTTTTGGCCTCGGAACGACTGCTGCAAAAGGAGGTGCCGTACCACGACGCGGTAGCGCAACTGCTGATCCAGCTGGACGGCAACCATCAGGCGGCGATCGACGAGGAGTACCAGCTCGTGGGCGATCTCTGCCTGGAGCACGGGGCGCGGGATGTACTGGTGGCAACCGACCGAGCGACGCGCGACCGGCTGTGGGAAGCCCGACGCAAGATCATCGAGGCGGTCAAAGCAGAAAGCCCGATCCATCATATGGAGGATGTGGTCGTCCCGCGAGCCTGTATCCCCGCGCTGATGCGCGGGGTCAAGGAGATCGGCAGCCGCTACGGCGTGCGCACGGTGAACTTTGGGCATGCAGGCGATGGAAACGTGCACGTCATCGTGCTCCGGGACGAACTGTCCCAGGAGACCTGGGAAAGTTTGGTGCCGCAGATCAGCGAGGAGATCTACCGGCTGGCCATCTCGTTGGGCGGACGGATTACGGGAGAGCACGGGATCGGCTGCGCGCGGAAACGGTACCTGCCCCTGGCCTTGGACGCTGCACAGATCGAGGTCATGCGGCGCATCAAGGCTGCCTTCGACCCGGATCACATCCTGAACCCCGGAAAGATCTTCCCCTGATGCAAAGGTGGGGATGTAAGGGCGGGTTCAGAACCCACCTTATACACCCCCACATCTACGAATCGCCGGGAACCGGATGCAGCGACCTTGACAAAGGGAGAGGATGGTGTTATACTGAAGCTAGAACATTTGTGCGCATTTCTTCGAGGAGCTGCCGATGGGGGCGCGGGTGATCCTATGCCTCGATATGGATGCCTTCTTCGTCTCTGTAGAACGCTCCCTCCGTCCGGAGCTGGAAGGGAAACCGGTTGTCGTCGGAGGGCACCTGGAAGGGCGAGGGGTCGTCTCCTCGGCTTCCTACGAGGCGCGGGCCTACGGGATCCACGCGGCCATGCCGCTCACCCAAGCCCGCCGGCTCTGCCCCCATGCCATTTTCCTCCCCGGCCGCTTCGATCTCTACCGCCAGGCTTCCCGACAGGTCCGCTCCTTTTTGGAAGGGCTTTCCCCATGGGTGGAAATGGCCTCCATCGACGAAGCGTTCGTCGACCTGACCGGAAGCGAACGGACACTGGGAGATCCCTTCCAGGTCGCCCGTGACCTCCAGGAAAGGATCCGTCGGGAACTGCACCTGCCCTGCTCGATCGGCCTGGCCGGGAACAAACTGGTCGCCAAAGTCGCCTGCAGCCGAGCCAAACCGGCCGGCCTGCTCCAAGTTCCCATCGGTCAGGAAGCCGCTTTCCTCGCCCCTCTTCCGATCACCGTCCTTCCAGGGATCGGTCCGCACACGGCGGCCCGGCTCGCCGAGCTGCGTTTGACCACTTGTGCCGAACTGGCGGCAGCGCCTGCCGGGTTGCTCGAGCGCATCCTGGGGCCCCATGCTCCCGCCCTGCAACGCCGGGCCCGCGGAGAGGATCGTTCCCCGGTGAGCCCCTGCGCGCGGCCCGTACGCTCGATCTCCCGCGCCGTCACCTTTTCCCGTGATTCCCGCGACCTCGCTTTTCTCCGCGCCACCCTCTGCCTGCTTGTCGAGGAGGTGGGATATGCCCTGCGCCGGAACGGGCTGGGCTGTCACTGCATCACCGTCCAAGTGCGCTGGGCCAACTTTTCCACCCAGAGCCGCCAACAGACGCTGCCCCATCCGACGGCCAGCGACGCTGCGCTCCTGCGGGTCACCGGCGACCTCTTGGACGATCTGCTGGACTGCAGCCGACAGCGGATCCGCCTGTTGGGGGTCCAGGTCAGCCGGCTGATCCTACAAGGGATGCAGCTTCCCTTGCTCCCAAGCGATCGCCTCGGGGAAGAGCGCGCCCTGCGGCTATCCCGCTGTCTGGACCAGATCCGCAGCCGATACGGAAGCCGTTCGATCCAGCGGGGATCCGTCTGGAGTCACCGCAAGCACCTGGGAGAATTGGAAGAGAGCGGTTGGAACGCGTTCCAGCCGCCATAAAGGAGCGATGGCCTTCGTCCATCTGCACGTGCACAGCGTATACAGCCTCCTGGACAGCACCTGCCGCCTGGAGGAGCTGGTGAACACGGCGCGGCAGATGGGCCTTCCTGCGCTCGCCCTGACCGACCAGAATGCCCTGTACGGAGCCGTCTTCTTCTACGACCTTTGCCGCCAGGCGGGCATCCGTCCGATCCTGGGCATGGAAACCTCCATGGAGGACGGCCATTCCCTCCTGCTCCTGGCCGAAAACAAGGAAGGCTACCGCAACCTCTGTCGCCTGAGCACGATCCTCCAGTCGTTCTCCGAACCACCCCCCCGTCTTCCCTGGACCGCCCTGCGGCACCACAGCGAGGGATTGATCGTCCTGACCGGCGGCAGCCAAGGTTGGCTGTACCATCTCGTCCGCCAAGGAGATATGGAACGGGCCCAGCGCCTGCTGGGCGGGCTGCAGGCGCTCTTTGGCCGCCGGAATGTTTTCCTCGAACTTCAGCTCGATTCTCCACAGGATGCCCCGATCGTGAAGCGGCTGGTTACGCTTGCCGAATCGGCCGGCATCCCTTATGTGGCAACCTCCGATATCCACTACCTTCGGCCCGAGGAAGCCCCGTTACACCTGCTCCTTTCTTCCATTCGCACGGGCACCCATCTGCTCCAGCCCCACCCGGATAAAGTCCTTTGGAAAGAAAACGGCCGCCCCGACCTGCACTTTCCCTCGCCGGAGGAAATGGCCCGGCGCTTCGGCCACTGGCCCCGCGCCCTGAGCCACAGCGGCTACATCGCCGACCGTTGCCGCCTCGAGCTGCACGTCGGCCGGCCGGTTTTTCCCCGAATCCCTCTCCCACCCCAGGAAACCGCCTTTTCCCGGCTGTGGAAACTCGCTTTCTTGGGAGTGATGGAGCGCTACCGGCCGCTCACCCCGGCCGTGCTGGAACGCCTTACCGCCGAACTCCGGACGATCGAAGAACTGGGCTTCAGCCCGTATTTCCTCATCGTCGCCGATATCGTCCAGGAGGCCCGTCGTCGGGGAATCCCGGTCCTGGGCCGCGGCTCCGCTGCCTCCAGCCTGGTCGCCTACGCCCTGGGGATTACCCCCGTCGATCCTCTGGCCCACCGTCTGACCTTCGAACGCTTCCTGCACCCGGAACGCCCCGATCCTCCGGATATCGACCTCGACTTTTGCTGGCGGCGCCGCGACGAGATGTTGGATTATGTCTATAAAACGTACTGCGACACCCATGTGGCCATGATCGGCACCTACAACACCTTTCACGCCCGTTCGGCCATCCAGGAAACGGCCAAAGCATTCGGACTCTCCCCTTCGGAAGCGGAGGAAATGGCCGCCCGCTGCTGGATCGGACGCTTCCAATCCCCCGAACCGGAAGGCGACCCGGACCCCGGGCCGGCCTGGTTCGACCCGCTCTCTCCCCCGGAGGACGAGCTAACAACGACCGTCCTGCGGGCCGCTCGTTCCATCGTTGGCCTCCCTCACCATCTCTCCATCCACTGCGGCGGACTGATCATCGCCCCAGAGCCGATTACCGACCTGGTCCCCTTGCAACGCTCGGCCAAGGGGTTATTGATCACCCAGTACGATATGCGGGCCATCGAACAGCTGGGACTGGTCAAGATGGACCTCCTGGGCGTGCGAGCCCTCACAGCCATCGCCGATGCTGTGGCCGCTGCCCGCCAGAGCCATATGGGCGACCTGACGGTGGAATCGATCCCCCTGGACGACGAGGCCACCTTCGATCTCCTCTCGCGCGGCGAGACGATAGGGTGCTTCCAGCTGGAGAGCCCCGGGGTGCGCGCCCTGCTTCGCCGCTACCGCCCACGCTGCCTGGACGATGTGATGGCGGTGATCTCGCTCTTCCGGCCGGCCCCGCTTCGCGGCGGCCTCAAGGAATCGTTCCTCCGCCGCCGCGCGGGAGAGGAACCGTCCACCGACTGGTTCCCCGGGATGGAGCCTGCCCTGCGGGAGCGGGTGGAAGATATCCTGGGGGAAACCTACGGAGTGATCCTCTACCAGGAGCAGGTCCTGCGGCTCCTTTCCGAGGTCGGCGGGCTGAGTCTGGGCGAGGCCGAGGCGATCCGCCGGGCCCTTCCGGACGCGCAGACCGAAGCCGAACGCGAGGCCCTGCGCCAGCGCTTCCTCCAGGGGGCCGCACGCAAGGGCCTCTCGACACCGCAGGCGGAACAGGTCTGGGAACGCCTGTCCGGCTTTACCGGCTATGCCTTCTGCAAGGCCCACGCCGCCAGCTACGCCATCGTCGCCTATCGCGCAGCCTACCTGAAAGCCCACTATCCGGCCGAGTATATGGCCGCCGTGATCGAGAACGAGGGCGGTTACTACACCCCGGCCGCCTACGCCGAGGAGGCCCGCCGGATGGGCCTGCGGCTGCTCCCGTCCCATGTGAACGCCCCCAGCGTGGCAACAACAGGAGGCGGGGATACCATCCGCATCGGCCTGGGACGGGTGCGAGGCCTGAGCGAGGCCACCCGAAAACGACTGATCGAAGAAGCCCGGATGGCTCCTTTCACCTCTCTGTCCGATTTCCTCTTCCGTGTGCGCCCCAGGGAAGAAGAGGCCAAGGCGCTGATCCACATCGGGGCCTGCGACGGCCTGGGAGGCAACCGTGCCGAGATGATCTGGGAACTGTATGCCAGTCTGCAGCGCGTCGAAGAGCGCACACCGGACGGCCAGTTCCCGCTCCCCCTGGATGAAGCGCACGTCCTTCCTTTCCCCATCCCCGCTCTCCCGGATTACAGCCTGGAGGAGCGGGTCGCCTTCGAACGGGAAATCCTGGGGCTTGCCCTGAGCGCTCACCCCCTGAGCCTTTACCAGGACGTGCTGGCACGCTATCAGCCGGTCGGGAGCCAACTGCTGGCCGACTATGTCGGGGAAAAGGTCATCGTGGCCGGCTGGCCGATCGGAGCCCGGCCCCAGCGCACCCGGAAGGACGAGTGGATGGCCTTTCTCAGCCTGGAGGATCTGAACGGGACGATCGAAGTGATCCTCTTCCCAGAGGTTTTCCGCCGCTGCGCCGCTTTCCTGGGACAGGAATGCCCGCACCTGGTCCGAGGAGAGGTGCAAGAACACCAGGGAGAACCGGTTGTCCTTGCCGAGGCGGTCTGGACGGAAGAGCCTGCCGTATCGAGTCAAATGATAACGCTGGCGCAAATTTCAGATGAGTGAATACGGCCTGAGGCTCGGACAGATACAAAGGGGGACCTTCCTTTTTGGTAAACTAGTTCCCGAGATATCAAACCAAGAAAGGAGGTCCCCATGGGCAAGTCTATCAGTATGCGGGCATTCATGCAAGCGCTCTTCGACGACGAAACCGAGGCCGAGCAGGCCGCCGAGATCGGGGAGGCGATCCTGGCAGCACGTTCCCTCGGCCTGACGGAGATCGCGGCGAAGATGCGCGGAAGCCTCGCTGCCGCCTACAAGCGGATCCAGCGCTTCCTCCGCCGGGTGGACCCGCGGGAGGTGCTATGGCGCCTCTTTCGGGAGGAAGCCCGGTTTGTCCTGGCGGACGTGACCGAGATCGAGCGGCCCCAAGCCCGCAAGAGCGGCTATGTCGGCACGCTGGAGGATGGCAAGACGAAGGGCTTTTGGCTCCTGGTTTTGGCCACCCCCTATCGTGGGCGAGCAATCCCCTTTGGCTTC
>JBMFPK010000026.1:0-15043 GCA_049969155.1 Chloroflexia bacterium
CGACGCCGGTACACATCCCCCACGACCTCGGCAACGTAGGCCAGCTGCGTGTTCGTGTAGACGCGCCTCGGTACCGCCATGCGCACCAATTCCAGCGCCGGATAGATCGTTTCCCCAGTCCGTGGGTCGCGCCGCGCGTTCATCACCGTACCGATTTCGACCGTGCGGATGCCGCCCGCGATATAGATCTCGACCGAAAGCGCCTGAGCCGGGAGGTGTGACTGGGGCATCTGCGGAAGGAAGCGGCGGGCATCCAGATAAACCGCGTGTCCTCCGACCGGCTCCAGGATGGGCACATCGTAGGCTTTCAGACACCCGCCGAGGTAGCGCACCTGTCCGATCCGGTGGGCTAAGTAGTCCTCGTCCAGCGCTTCCCAGAGGCCACGGGCGATCGCCTCCAGATCCCGGCCCGCGAGGCCCCCATAGGTCGGGAACCCCTCGACCAGGATGAGCCGCTGGCAAATGCGCTCATAGAGGTCGCCGTCCCGCATCGCCAGGAAACCGCCGATGTTAGCCAGTCCGTCCTTCTTTGCGCTCATCGTGCAACCGTCTGCATAGGAGAAAGTCTCCCGGGCGATCTCCAGGATGGAGCGGCCGGCCTGCCCCGGTTCCCGCTGCTGGATGAAGTAGGCGTTCTCCGCGTGGCGGCAGGCGTCGATGAAGAGCGGAATGCCGTGCCGGTGCAGCACCTGGCTGACCTGGCGGATGTTCTCCAGGGAGACCGGCTGGCCTCCCCCGTTGTTGTTCGTGATCGTGATCATCCCCAAAGGAATCCGTTCCCGCCCGACCTCCGCGATAAGCGCCTCCAGCCGGGCGACATCCATGTTCCCTTTGAAGGGATGGTCCGCCTGGGGGTCCAATCCCTCCGGGATCACCAGGTCGACCGCCTGCGCTCCCAGCGCCTCGATGTTGGCCCGCGTGGTGTCAAAGTGCATATTGCTCGGGACGATGTCCCCGGGCCGGAGGACGGTGGAAAAGAGCACGTGCTCCGCAGCGCGCCCCTGGTGCGTGGGCACAAAGTAAGGGAAGCCGAAGATGGAACGGATGGTCTCCTCGAGGTGGTAGAAGTTGCGGCAGCCGGCATACGATTCGTCGCCGACCATCATCCCGGCCCACTGCTGGTCGCTCATCGCGCCGGTACCGCTATCCGTCAGGAGGTCGATGTAGATGTCTTCCGCCCGCACGCGAAACAGGTTGTAGCCCGCCTCCTGCACGATCTTTCGGCGCTCCTCCTGGGTCGTCCGGCGCAGCGGTTCCACCACTTTGACGCGATAAGGCTCCACAGGTGGATGGTCCAATTCAGGCCTCCTTCGGCAACGAATCCCCGGCACCGGGGATTCGGCTTCAAGCGAGGCCATTCTATCCCCTTTCCCAGGGCCTGTCAACCGTGCGGTTGCGCCCGCGCGCGGGTTGTAGTAGAATGGGTGCGCCACTGGACGACGGGGCTGGCCGGCGCGGTATGCCGGCTTCCTTTGGGTTCGCCCACTGGGGGAGTTTCCAGCGACGGGCCGGCGCCTCGGCAACCACCAGGAGCAGGAGGAAACCATGTCCATCTGTCCCAATTGCGGAGCGCGGAACCCGCGCGAGAATACGGTGTGCCGGTCGTGCGGGGCTGTCTTGGGAGGTGAACCTGAGCCGGCCGTCGTGGAAGAAGCCCCCCAGCCTGAAGGAGAAGCACAGGAAGCCGAGGTGGTTTCGGAGAGAGCAGTTGCCGAGGAAGAGGAATCGGAGGAATCGCCCGGGATGACCTGCATCCGTTGCCAGGCCCCCATCGCCCCAGGGGAGGCCCTGGTGATCCCCGGGCGGGTGCGAGGGCAGCCGGCCGCGCTCTGCCCACGGTGTGTCTCCGAGCTGGAAGCCCGGTTCGCCGCCGAAACGGAAGGCATCCGCATGGGGCGTGCGGCGCTCTTCGGCGCTGCCGCAGCCATCGTTGGCGCGGTCATCTGGTATCTCGTGTACCGCTACAGCGGAACGGACCTCACGCTCCTGGCCTTCCTCGGGGGCTGGGGCATCGCCGAAGCGGTACGTTTCGGCGCCGGGAAAAAGCGTGGGCGCAAGCTGCAGTGGCTGGCGCTCGGCCTGACGGCCGCGATGATCCTCGGGGCCGAGTACGCGATCCTCGGACGCCTCAACCCGGCCGACTTTTTCTCAGCCTTCTGGGCGCAGACCGCCGGCAGCCTCTTCACCCTCATCTTGTATGCGCTTGGGCTCTTCCAAGCGTATTCTACCCCCGCGCCCCGGCGGCTGATCGGCACACGCCGGTAGCGCGCACCAGCGCGGGCCGAGCACATATGGCACCACGCCTCGCAGCTTTCATGCTGGGGCGCAGATGCTTCCCGGAGTTGGACGAGGAGGCCCGTTTGGGCCTCCTCGATTGTCCTCGTGGGGAAGCACCGCCCTTTGTGCGTGGAGGGCACGGGGCAGCGGTCGGGAAAGGCCATGTTTCCGCTGAAACGGGCGTCTGACCCGCTCAAGCCTGCTAGCGGACTACCCTCCTGGGGATGGGGAGCGGGGCGTCCGCGATACCTGCCCTCCGGATCTGCTGTACGGTGTTGGAAGCGTTTACGGCGGCGACGTCCGCTCGTAGCGCCGGATCACCCCGACGACGCGGCCCTGGATCGCGACCTGGCGCGCATCCACAACGATCGGTTCCACTTCCCGGTTCTCGGGCTGGAGACGGACCTT
The DNA here is from genome assembly GCA_049969155.1 of Chloroflexia bacterium. Taxonomy (GTDB): domain Bacteria; phylum Chloroflexota; class Chloroflexia; order DTKN01; family DTKN01; genus DAOTVY01. The sequence goes on from JBMFPK010000026.1 coordinate 2,686, forward strand.
CTCCCCCTCGAGGTAGAAGCGCTTCAGGGTCACCTCTTGACGATCGCGCAGCCACACGGCGACCATCTCGCCGTTATGCGCCGTCTGCTGATGGCGCAGGATCACGATGTCCCCGTCGGCGATGAAGGCGTCGATCATCGAGTTGCCCTTGACCCGCAGGGCGAAGAGGTCGTCGGTCGGCTCCGGCCACAGGTCGGCCGGGAGCTGCACCCACTCCGTATCCTCACTCATGCGGAGCGTCTCCAACGCTGCCGGGTCTTCGGGGACCGGGATCGGCTCGCCGGCGGCGATCGTGCCCACCAAAGGGACGGCGCGCAGGTTGTGGAGAAAGGAAACGCCCCGCTCGTTCAGGGTGATGGAGCGCGACGAACGCCTTTCCCGATGCAGGAGACCCTGCCGTTGCAAGGCCTTCAGGTTATAGTCCACCACTGAGGTCGAGGAAAGGCCGAGCGTCGTCTGAATCTGGCGGATCGAGGGTGGGTACCCATGCTCCCGGATGAACTCCTCTACATACCGGAGGATCTGGCGCTGCCGCTCGCTGATTTTCCTCATGCTTCCCATCCTCGGGTGCCCAGACACCCTTGAGGTGCCGCCCGAAAGCACCATACTATTAAAAATATTATACACTCGCACGTTTGTTCTGTCAAGTTGGCGGCGGCTTTTTGACCTGCGCCGGGCGCTGTGCTAGAATGGCTTGGGCTCGCGAAAGGAGGAGAACTCGTGGCGGAACTGCGTCATTGGTTGCCCCTGCTCCTGCCGATCCTGCTGCTCCAGTGGGGACTTGTCATCGGGGCGCTGATTGACCTCCTGCGCCGCGAGCGCACCAGGGGGCCCAAATGGGTCTGGGTGCTCGTGATCGTGCTGGTGAACTTTTTCGGGCCGATCGCCTACTTCCTCTTCGGCCGGGAGGAATGAGTGGAGGCCATCCGCACGGAGGGGCTCGAGAAACGGTTCGGCTCGGTGCGCGCCCTAGACGGGCTGACACTCCGGGTGGAACCGCATACGATTTACGGTTTCCTAGGCCCCAACGGGGCCGGCAAAACGACGACGATTCGCCTGCTCGCCGGGCTGGCCCGCCCGTCCGGGGGGCGCGCCTGGGTCGCGGGGCTAGAGGTCGGGCGGGATCGCCGCGCCCTGGCCCGCTGCATCGGCTACTTGCCGGAAGAGCCGGCCTTCTACCCGTGGATGACGCCGGAGGAGTACCTGGACTTGGTGGGGCGCATCTTCGGCCTTCCGGCCGGCGAACGCCGGGTGCGCACCCGGCAGCTGCTGCGCCGGGTGGGCCTGGAGGAAGTGCGCCGGCGGCAGATCGGCGGCTTTTCGCGCGGCATGCGGCAGCGCCTGGGCCTCGCCCAAGCGCTCATGAACCGCCCTCAGGTGCTGTTCCTGGACGAGCCGTTGAGCGCCCTCGACCCCACTGGCCGCAAGGATGTGCTGAACCTGATCGAAAGCCTGCGAAGCGAATGTACCGTCTTCATGTCCACCCATATCCTGGCGGATGTGGAGCGCGTCTGCGACACCGTGGGCATCATCGCTAAGGGCCGAATGGTCGCGGAGGCACCCCAGGAGGAGCTCGCCCGGCGCTATGCTGTGCCCGCCTTCGAGCTGGAGTGCGAACAGGGCGAGGAGGAAACGCTGGCCGCATGGGCAGCCGCCCTGCCGCTGTCGATCCCCTGGGTGGAGCAGACCATGCGGAACGGCAATACCGTGCGGGTGATCGTCCGTGATACCACGGCGGCCAAGCGAGAACTCCCCGCGCTCGCGGTGCGGTCGGGGCTCACGCTGAACCGCTACGAGATGGTGCGCCCATCGCTCGAGGACATCTTCCTGCGGCTGGTGGGCCCGGGAGGACCGTCGACATGAGTGTCGCGCTGCGCAAAGAGCTGCTGGAGATCGTCCGCAGCCACCGACTCACCATCCTGGGCACCGTCCTCCTGCTCTTCGGCCTGCTCTCCCCGCTCCTTGCGAGGTTCACACCGAACATTGTGCGCATGCTTCCCGGGGGAGAATCGCTGGCCGCGCTCGTCCCCGAGCCGAGCGTGGGCGATGCGGTCGGGCAGTATGTCAAGAACACCACACAGTTCGGGGTGATCCTCGCACTGTTGCTTGCTATGGGTATGGTCGCCCAAGAGAAGGAGAGGGGCACCGCGGCGCTGCTGCTGGTCAAACCGCTCTCCCGCACGGGCTTCCTGGTGGCCAAATTCACCGCACTCGCAGTGACCTTTGCCCTGAGCCTGTCCGCGGCCGGAGCGGGCGCCTATCTCTACACGGCGTTTCTCTTCGCACCGCTTTCCGCCGGGCCGTGGATCGCGCTGAACGCGCTCCTGTTCCTCTTTCTGCTCGTGTACGTGGCCGTGACCCTGCTGTGCAGCACGCTGGCCCGCTCCACGCTGATCGCGGGCGGGCTGGCGTTCGGGGCTGTCGTGCTCCTCGGAGGGCTGGCGGCGATCCCTCGGCTCGGCGACTACCTCCCCTCCCGCCTGACAAGCTGCGGGGCTACCCTCGCGCTCGGCGGGGACTGCTCATGGCGGCCAGCCGCCGCTGTTTCGCTGGGACTCATCGCGCTTGCGCTCGCCGCTGCCTGTCTTGCATTCGAACGCCAGGAGCTGTAGGCCCGGCCGGGAGTGGTTGGCGGATGGACGCGCTGGAGAAGCTTCGGCTGCTCGGCCCGGCGACCTGTTATGAACCGGCCGAGGAGATGCCGTTACGCCAGCCGGCCGCCCCCAGGACGGTCGACGACCTGAGCCGGTGCATCTACCACGCCGTCCTCCCCGGGGGAAAGCGGATCGCGCTCCTGAAGACACTGCTCACCTCGGCCTGTGAGCGGGACTGCCTCTACTGCGCCTTCCGCCGGGGCAGGGATGCCCCACGGGCCACCTTCTCCCCGGAGGAACTCGCGCGCCTCTTCATCCAAATGCACGAACGCGGTCTGGTGCAGGGGATCTTTCTCTCCTCCGGCATCGCCGGCGGCGGCGCACGCACCGAGGACCTCCTGATCGACACCGCGGAGATCCTCCGCCGACGGTACGGCTTCCGCGGCTACATCCATCTGAAGATCATGCCCGGGGCCGAACGGGAACAGGTCGTGGCCGCGATGCGGCTAGCCAACCGGGTCTCCGTGAACCTGGAAGCCCCCAACCCGGAGCGGCTGGCGCGCCTGTGCCCGCACAAGTCGTTCTACGAGGAACTGTTCGAGCGCCTGAAGTGGATCGCGCAGGTGCGGCGGAGCGAGCCCGGCCGCTGGCCGAGCGCGACCACCCAGTTCGTGGTCGGCGCAGCGGGGGAAAGCGACCGCGAAATCCTGCGCATGACCGAGTACCTGCTGCGCGAACTGGGGCTGGCACGCGCCTACTTCAGCCGGTTCGAACCGATCCCGGGCACCCCGCTCGAGGCATATCCTCCCACACCGGCGCTGCGCGAGCACCGGCTCTACGAGTCCTCGTTCCTCCTGCGCGATTACGGCTTTAGCGTGGACGACCTGCCGTTCGACGAGAGCGGCAACCTGCCGTTGGACACGAATCCGAAGCTGGCCTGGGCCCGAAAATACCTGTTGGAAACGCCCGTCGAAGTGAATACCGCAAGCCGCGAAGAGCTGTTGCGCGTGCCGGGAATCGGCCCCGTGGGGGCGGACAACATCCTGCGCGCGCGGACCCAAGGAACGCTGCGCGACCTATCCGACTTGAGGAAACTGGGGATCCGCGCGGACCAGGCGGCACCTTTCGTCCTGCTGGCGGGCCGCAGGCCAGCACGGCAGCTTCCGCTCTGGCCGACGAGCCACTCGGACAAGGAGGCAAAACCGTGACGACCTACCACCTGCGGCATCCGGAGCAGGAGATCGCCAACCGTGGGACGCTGCTGGAGATCCTGGCCGGCCAGCGCACGATGGCGCTCGCCATGTGCCGGGACGGCGAACCGTACCTGGTGACCGTGAACTATGCCTTCGATCCGGCGAGCGACTGCTTCTACTTCCACGCTTCGCCGGAAGGGAAAAAGATCGACTACCTGAGGGCAAACCCTGTCGTGTGGGGCCAGGTCGTAGAGGACCGTGGTTATTTGGACGGGCGCTGCGACCACGCGTACCGCTCCGTCCACTTTCGCGGCCACGCCGAGTTCCTGGAGGATCCGGAGGAAAAGCGGCAGGCGCTTTCCCTGCTCATCGAGCAGCAGGAGAGCAACCCGACCGCCGCGAAGGAGCGCTTCCTGCGGGTGGCCCGGATCGCTCAGACGGCGGTTGTCCGCATCCGCATCGAAGCGATGTGGGGCAAGAAAAACCCGGCCTAGGAAGGTGTCCCCGTGCGGTGGCGAAAACGCCTCCTCGCGCTGCTGCTCTTCCTGCTCCTCTCGTGCGGCGGAAGCGAGCCCTTCTCCGGCGCACGGGCCTATCGCCACGTGCAGGCCCAGCTGGAGGCAGGATACCGCATCCCAGGAAGCGAAGGGGCAAGCCGCGTCGCCGACTACATCGTTGCCCAACTGCGCAGGCAGGGCTGGAAGGTCCGGGAACAACGCTTCACCTACAGGGGCGTCTCCCTGCGCAACGTGATCGGCATCCGAGGGGAGGGACCGATCCTGCTCCTCGGGACACACTACGACACGCGGCGCACGGCCGACCAGGACCCGGATCCCGCGCGCCGGGACGATCCCGTGCCGGGGGCCAACGACGGTGCGACCGGGGTTGCGGTGCTCCTGGAGCTCGCCCGGGTGCTTGCACACACGCCGTTGCGGATGCAGGTCTGGCTGGCCTTCTTCGACGGGGAAGACCAGGGTGGCATCGACGGCTGGCCGTGGTCCGTGGGCGCAGCGTACCTCGCGCAACACCTGGATACGCTTCCGCGCGCCGTGGTGATCGTCGACATGGTGGGCGACCGCGAGCCGCAATTTTTCATGGAAGGGAACTCGCACCTCGCGCTGCGCAACGACATCTGGCAACTGGCCGGCGAACTGGGATATGCCGACAGTTTCACCCCCACCGTGCGCCACACGCTGATCGATGACCACATCCCTTTCCGCCAGCGCGGCATTCCGGCCGTGGACATCATCGACTTTGACTACCCCTACTGGCACACCACCGCGGACACCGCAGACAAGGTGAGTCCGGAGACGCTGGAACGCGTCGGCCGCCTGCTGGAAGCGATCGTGCGCGAGGGAGTGGGCTTGGGCGAGAGTGGGGAATAGCGCTGCGGAGCGGAGGACAATTGAAAACGCGGCCCCGAGTATGGTAGAATGAAAAGCGGGAAACCGGACCTGCCTCTTGTCCGCTAGGAGCGTCGCCCGTGCACCGTGCAACCGTCGGGGCCCGTCGAAATGCGTATCTCAGCTGTCTGCGGGAAGAACTGGAGCGCCTGAAGTGTGCGCTGCGGGAGATCGGTGCCCGTGAAGTCTGCCTTTTCGGCTCGGGAGCGCGGGGGAAATCCCACTGGGGCAGCGAGCTTGACCTCCTGGTGGTGCTGGACACGGAACTTCCCTTCGTCGACCGTCTGTCTTTGCTGTACCTGGCGCTCCTGCCCCGTATGCCGGTAGACATCCTTGCCTACACCCCGGAAGAGTTCACCGTCCTCCGCGAAAGCAACCCGCTGGTCCGGAGTGTGTGCCAGAAAGGAATTCGCCCGCTATGAGAGAGCCCTCAAGAGGAAGCAGCGCGCTGGCTGGAGCAGGCCCGTGCCGACCTGGAGGGTGCGGAAGCCCTTCTGGCCGCGCGCAGTGTCCACCGGGAATGCTTTGTCGCCCAGCAGGTGGCGCGGAAGGCGCTCCAGGCCTTCCTGTACGCGCAGAGGGAGAAACTCGTCCTGGGCCATTCCGTCGAAGTGCTGGCGGCGCGGGCCGCGGAATACGATCCAACGTTCGGGGGTCTGCGGGAAGAGATCGCCTCGCTGAACGGCTACGACATCCCCACGCGTTACCCGAACGGCCTGCCGGACAGCATTCCGGCGCGTGTGTTCGGAGCGCGCAACGCCGAGGAAGCGTTGCGAATAGCGCGCGAAGCGCTCGATTTCGTCACGGCGAGGATCGTCAACCCCTCGCAAAACCCGCATCAAACCTGAGCGGAGGGACCCAATGCCGTACCTAGGGGCTCATATGTCCATCGCAGGTGGGGTGGAGCAGGCGCTCATCCGCGGGAAGACGATCGGTTGCGAGGCCGTGCAGATCTTCACCAAGCAACCGAACCGCTGGGCCGCCAAGCCGCTGACCGCCCATGAGATCGAGGCGTTCGCTCGCGCCTGGCAAGAAAGTGGCATCGGCCCGGTATGGGCACACGACGCCTACCTGATCAACCTCGCCTCCCCCGAGGAGGGGCTGTGGGAGCAGTCGGTGCAGTCGTTCCAGCACGAACTGGAGCGCGCTCGGGCGCTCGGCCTCCCCTACCTGGTGACGCATGCCGGCGCGCACCGGGGGGCCGGCGAAGCGGAGGGCTTGCGCCGCATCGCCCAGGCGCTGGACCGGGTCCTCGCCGCGGTCCCCGAAGTCATGGTGCTCCTGGAAACGACGGCCGGCCAGGGCGGAGCGCTCTGCTACCGCTTCGAGCAGATCGCCTGGATCATCGAGCAGGTGCGCTATCCCGAGCGGCTGGGGGTCTGCTTCGATACCTGCCACGTCTTTGTGGCCGGCTACGAGCTGCGCACCCGCGAGGGATACGAGCAGACGCTTCGGGAGCTCGACGAGCGGATCGGCCTGGAGCGGCTGAAGGTCTTTCACCTGAACGATGCGAAGAAGGGGCTGGGCAGCCGGGTGGACCGCCACACGCACATCGGTCAAGGAATGCTGGGCCTGGAGCCGTTCCGCTGGCTCCTGAACGACCCCCGCTTCCAGAAGCACCCGATGGTGCTGGAGACCCCCAAGGGCCCGGAGATGGAGGAGGACCGCCAGAACCTGGCCGTGCTCCGCAGCCTGCTTGCCTCCAGCGCGGATCAGTGAAAGATCGCGTACAGGAGCAGCAACAGCCCCTGATACAGGGCGAAGGCAACCACGGCGAGCGGAATACCGATCCCTTCCCAGGCATACAGCTCCTTCAGCGCCAGCCATAGCAGGATGCCTCCCCAAAGGCCGGCCAGCGCCCACCAGAGAAGGAAGAGCGGCTGCACGAGGCCGGTGCTCCCCAGAAGGAGCAGCGCCATCGCCACCAGGACCCGCGGGGTCTGCGTACGGGGGTAGAGCGCCAGGGCGTTGCGGAACTCCCCCGGCTGCTCGTACATCTCCGCGACCGTGCTCACCATCCCGGCCATAAAGGGCCATTCGACCAGAGCGAGGAGGGCCAGGATCCCAGCGAGGAGCAGTGGGGACCACCACGATTCGGGCAGCGAGACCGGTCGGAAGGCAAAGAGGGCCAGCGGCCGCGCAAGCGCTGGGAAGAGCCACTCTTCGGCAAGGACGAGGAGAAAGGCGAACGCGCCCATCGTTCCCGCCGCCCGTGCAGGGCGGCCGAAACGATGCGGTTCCCCCTTCGGTTCCTCCTTTTCCCCACCGGCGGCCGCCTCCTGTCCTTCCTCTTCCTGGGTCCCCCACGAGAACTCCGAGGGCACCCACGCCTCGAGCAACCCCGGCTTCTTGAGCAGGGCGCCTCCGCTCAACAGTTCCTCCGCCATCGCACGCACCGCGGCGCGCGGCTCGCAGGCCATCTGGAGCATGTCGGACCGCTCGCCGCTCGCGGAGGCCTCCTCCGGGATGCTGCTCAATCTCCCGACATCGCGTTTCAGGAAGCCCCCGGTCCGGATGCGCTGGGCGAGATAGGCATACCCCGGAAGGAGGGAGGAAAAGAGCACGCCTCGCCGCAGGCCTGCGCCGTAGAAGAGGCTGTAGAGAAAGTGCCAGGCCGTCAAGCAACCCGGTTGCGTCTGGAGGAGTGCAACCCCGCCCCCACGCGAGAAGGGCGTCTCATGCAGCGCTCTCACCTTGTCCCAGGAGATGCGGAGCCAGCGCCTGCGGTAACGTACGGACAGCCCTTCGGCCCCGAGCAACCAGTTCGGGAAAAGGTTCCACAGGAAAACGACCCCGATCAGCAACAGCACCATGGCCACCTGGCCCGCCAGCAGCCCCCAGGCAGCCTGCCGCATCGCTGCGGGGTCCTGCGGCGAAAGTGTGGGCACCTCGCCGAAAGTGCGCAGAAACGATCCGATCACGGGCCACCCGAGCGCCCGCGCCAGTGCCGAGAAGCGGCCGGCCACAAAGCGCCACCAAACGCCGAGGACGCGCCAGGTCCCAGCCGCAAGAAGGAGGGCCGCCACGGTGCGCGGAACGGCGGTCACCCACCAGGGGTAGGTGTAGGCGTCCTCCACGGTGGGATGCGGGGCAAAAAGACCCCGCCACGTCTCACGAGGCTGGAAGAGCAAGGCGTAGAAGGGGGAATAGGCCGTGTCGTCCACCACGGCCGCGATCGCCGTCTCGCCGTAATGTTCCTGAAGGTGGGCCACGATCTCCCGGGCAAGGCTGTCCAGATCGGAGATGCGCCAGGAGAAGAGCACGCCTTTCGCCAGGCCGGCGCCCCACAACAGGCTGTAGAAGCGATGCCAGAAGCCGAGGGGAAGCCTCTGGCCCTGGACGAGCACTACGAGCTTTTCCCCGGGAAGCGTCATGCTGAGCACCTGGGTAATACGCCCCCAGGGCAGCGTCGTCCATCCGAGGCCGCGCCGCACCTGCAGCCCTTCCTCCATGACGCGCATCGCCGGGTGGAAGGAACGGATCAACGCTGCAAGCAAAAAGAGGCCGAAGGCCCACCCGTTCGCGCGCAGGAGCTGTGGGTAGAGGTCCGGCCACGCAGCAGGTGCCGAGGGCACGGGTCCAGACAGGACGAGGGACAGGCGCTGGACGAACGGCCAGGGGGCAAGGGCGGTGAGGGTCCCCGGCCACTGGCGGAACAGCACCTGGAGGTGGACATGCAGCCATTGCCAGGCCGTGGGCACCACCAACAGCAGCGCCACGACCTCCAGCGGCCAGGCGAACCACTTCGGATAGCGGTGGATCGGCGCTCGCGCTCCCATCGGAACCCCCCTCGGCCCCACTGCACGACTTTTGCCGCCGCTCAGCTCTCGCGAGATGCAGCCTCCACCATCTGCCGCAGTCGGGCCAGGCGCTGCTCACGTTCCCGGGCGAACCGTTCGATCCCCTCGAGCACCCAGCGGGGGGACAGGTGGGCTTCCTCGAGCACCTCGTCCAGCGTGCCTCCGGTGCGCCAGCGGTTGTCCCAATCCGCCGAAAGGGCATACTCCTCCGCAAGCGGGTTGAAGATCCAGTCGTGCATGAGCCACCGGGCCTGGGTAGTGATGAAGGTCGAGTCGGCACGGTCCGCCTCGGTGATCACGCGGTTGCGGTACTCCTCCGACTGGCGCGCAAACAGCTGGGGACTGATCGCGGCCACGATCTTGACGTTGAGTCCCCGCCGGTCCAGCTCCGGGAGCAGCTGACAGATCGCGACCATCGCGCTCGTGCCCTGCACGATGAGCGTCCCCATCCGGGGCAGGCCGGGCCGGTAATCGCGCACGATGTAGGCGCCGCGTGCCGCTTCAAAGTACGAGGGGATCCCGAGCGCCTCGCGGTCCGGCACCACGATGGGCGGGCGCGTCAGGTGCAGCGCGATGAGCGGCACCTCCAGCCGGAGGGCAGCGCCCAGGACTACGGGCACCTCGTTGTATTCCCAGGGGTGCAGGTTGATGATCTGCCCGGCCGGGAAGAGCTGGGTCACCCCGGGCGCAAAGATGCCAAAGTGGGTGCGCGAATCGTCGGCGGTCTCGGGTCCCGAGTGGCCGGCCACCCAGATCACCTTGCCCACCTTCAGCTGGCAGTCCTGGGCGAGCTGGCTGAAGAGGCGGAACGGCCCGTACTTCAGGTACGCGAAAGAGCCATAAGTCGAGCAGGCGCCGTAAAAGCCGTCGAATTCCTCCTCGGGGTTCTCGGCAAAGTTGACGGAGGCGACCCCCGCCAGGATGCCGGCATTCGCGAACTCGGTGATCTCCTGGGGGAGCATCACCCCCTCCGGGCTGCCGTACCGCTCGTACCAGCCGTACCCGGGAAAATCCCCCCATTCGCGGGCAAAGCCGATGATGTTCGTGGACTCGGCCAGGTCCGCCGAGCAAGCCAGGAAGAGGGGCCGGCCGTAGTGCTCGTGCCCGAAGGCGTTCACCCAGGCCCCCCAGCGCCAGAGCGCCTGCCGGTTGGCGACCACGGTCCCCGGAGCGACGTACAGCTCCTTGGGGTAGCGGTAGTAGTCATACAGCCGCTCGTCCCGGAAGGGGTTGCCGCGCTTCCCCAGGCGGAAGGTCGGGATCTCTTCCGGGACACTCTCCCCCAGGGAAACCAGCGTGTCCGCCAAATAGTCCACGAGGTCCTGGTCGCGCCGCAGCACCTCCATGACGACCTGCAGGTTCGCGCGGAACTGGGCGCGCAGGGCCTCGGGCTCCTTGGGCGGCGGCTCGTCCATCCCTTCGAACGGGATGCCGTACTTTTCCACAAAACGGCGCTTGGTCTCCCAGAACTCCGGGCAGTTGAGCCGGTGGGGACTGCCGTGCGAGGCATAGTCGCACTTCAGGTAGTCGCGCCCTTTGCGCGTCTTCAGGTAGGCCACGCTGGGCGCACGCTGGGGGTTATCGGACATCACCATCGTGAGGAGGGCCTGAAGCACCGGCCCCCAGTCGTTCCCCAGTTCGCAACCGAAGACGCGCCAGCCGTGCGAGCCGAACCAGTCCGCGGGCGTCCCGTAGACGGTCGTCTGCAGGGGATGCTCGTCGATCCCATAGTCGTTCCAGTCGATGATGTAGTAGAGGTTGTCGAGCGCCATCGCCCAGGCCGAGTTCATCGCCTCGTGGTTCGCGCCCGGCGTCAGACCCGCATCCCCTTCCAGCGCAAAGACCTTCACCCCGTACGCCCCGGCGCGCTTGAGCGCGAGCGCCTCTCCCACAGCCGCCGGACTTCCGTGGCCGGAGGGTCCCGTGTTGAATTTCAAGAAAAGCGTTTTCCCTTCCATCTCGGCGTGTCCGGAAAGTCCTCTGTTGCGGCGGAAGTTCAGCAGGTCTTCCCAGAAGACGGCACGCTCCGGAGGGGCCGGCCGGTAGCGCTCGTCCCCGGTCTGCTCGTACTTGATCCGCAGCGCCTCGTTGAACAGCGCGAGCGTGCAGTAGATCAGCGGGACGTTATGGCCGGCAACCAGGATGAAACGGTCCGCAAAGCGCTTCTCCGGCCGCCGGATGTCCCAGCGCATCACCCCGCTCAGGAGCAGCGTCACGAGCGCATGGACCTTGGAGCGCGATCCACCTGGATGCCCGCTCTGGCGGTAGTTCAGGATGATGTCGATCAGCTGGTCGATCAGGTCCTTGATCTTTTCCCATCGATGGAAATGAGGCACCAGCTCTCGGTAGCGGAGGGCGATCTTTTCCTCGTCGGCACGCAACATCGCGCTCTCCTTTCGATCGTCACTTGTGTAAACCGGCGGCCTCGGTGCCGCCGGCATCTACCTCGAGGATCGGCACCGTCCGGCTCGACGGCGGCATTATACCTGAAAAAACGGGCCGACGCAAACCTCGGGCCGAGCCGCCGCCTGAGCCAGCGCAGATGCCTCAAGCCGGTCGTATCCCGGGGCATCTTCCCCGCCGGGCAGGACACCTGCGATCGCCACGCCGGGCAAGGTGGTCACGGCGACCTTCTCCTCGCACGGCACCCACGGAAAGGGGCGCACCGGGTATCCCCGGTGCGCCCATCGGAAACGCGCCTTGCCGAGGGAAGACCGGCACTCCCCTCGGGTGCCTGTGCTACGGGTTGTGGCCCTTGGTGACGATCGGCAGGTAGATATGGAAAGGCCACACCACCTCGAACGAGCCGGCCGCCGTGTCGCAGCCCCCCACGTTACACACCTCGAGGGTAACCGTGTAGACGCCGACCGCTTCATAGACGTGGGTCGGGTTCTTCAGCGTCGAGGTGTACCCGTCGCCAAAGTTCCAGACAAACTGGGTTGCAGGCGGCAAGCCGAGATCCCCGGTGAAGGTGAACACGGCCGTTTCGCCCAGGGCAACTGGGCTGTTCGACTCGAAGGCGGCCGTGGGTGCCACACCTTCCGCGATGATGTGCATGACGACCGGCACATACTGGGTGCCCTCGCCGGCGTTGCTGGAGACGGTCAGGGTGGCTGTGTAGGTCCCTAGCGGCAGCGGCTCGGTCAGGTAGGAGGTGACCGTGACGGCGACACCCAGGCTGCTCTCCGCGGGCACCGTTCCGCTCACCGGCTCCTCCCAGACCCAGGGCACGTCCATACCGAAGATGCAGCCCGGGCTACCCGGGTAGGTGAAGCAGATCGCCAGGTCGTTGTGGAGGGATGCCGTGTTGCAGGAATACTCCAGGTAGTAGGTCGGGTTCTCCCAGTAGCCCTGGATGCCGACGGTGG
>JBMFPK010000027.1:0-15032 GCA_049969155.1 Chloroflexia bacterium
GTGCGCACGGCCAACCGGGTCGCGGAGGTGCTGCGCGGCCTGGGCTACCGGGTGCGCACCGGCGTCGGGCGCACCGGAGTGGTGGGAGAGCGGGGCGAGGGCCGGCCGGTGGTCGCGGTCCGCGCGGATATGGACGCCCTGCCCATCCAGGAGGAGAACGACGTCCCTTACGCCTCTCAGCATCCGGGTGTGATGCACGCCTGTGGGCACGATGCGCACACCGCGATGGTGCTGGGCGTCGCGACGCTCCTTTCCCAGGAGGCTTTCCCGGGGACACTGCGGTTGCTCTTTCAGCCCTCAGAAGAAGCCGATGACGAAGGCGGGCGGAGCGGGGCTCCCCGCATGGTCGAGGACGGGGCGATGGAGGGCGTGGAGTACGTCCTGGCGGCCCACGTCGATGCGACTCGCCCCGTGGGCGAGATCACCGTCTCGGCCGGTCCGGGTTCTGCCGGGGTGGACACCTTCTACATCACCCTTCTGGGCCGCGGGGGCCACGCTGCGGCTCCTCACGAGGTGGTGGACCCGATCTACCTAGCCGGCCACGTGATCCTGGCGCTTCACGGCATCGTCTCCCGGCGGCTCCGACCGGCCGATCCTGCCCTCATTAGCATCGGATCGATCCACGGCGGCCAGACGCACAACGTGATCCCGGAAAAGGTGGAAATGAGCGGGACGATCCGTTATATGGACCCCGAGGTACAGAAACAGATCCACACCGAGATCGAACGGGCTCTAGGGGTGGCCCGCGCCCTGGGTGGGGACTACCGACTGCGCATCGATGTGGGCTGCCCGCCGATGCAGTGCGATGCTGCGGTGGTGGAGGTTATCCGCCAGGTGGTGAACGACCTCCTCGGCCCGGGGCACCTGCCGGCTACGCGCCTGGAGATGGGAGCGGAAGACCTGGCCGTCTTCCTGGAGATGGCGCCGGGCGCGATGTTCGGGCTGGGTTGTCGGATCGAGGACGACCCGCGCCACGCCCACCACCCGCGCTTCGACATCGACGAGCGCTGTCTGCCCATCGGCACGGCGATCCTAGCGGAATCAGCACTCCGCCTCCTCCGCCAACCCCCCAAGAGGGCCGACGATTGCGGAACAGCATGAACGAAACCAGGAGGTAGCGATGATCAGACCCAAGGTGCAGTTTCTTTCGCCCGAGACCGTAAAGCGAGTGATCGATGAGGCGATCCAGCTGCTGGAGGACCCCGGGGTACAGGTACATTCGGAGCGGGCCCTCCAGTTGCTCGCGGACCACGGCGCGCGGGTGGATGCCGCAAAAAAGGTGGCCCACATCCCGGCGAACCTGGTGGAACGGGCTGTCCAGACGGCTCCGAAGTCGTTCTACCTCTACGACGCGGAAGGCCGGCCGGTCGTGCACTATGGCGGCGACGATGTGCACTTCGACCCGGGATCGGCGGCGATCGAGTTCCTGGAGTACGGAGCCAAGACCTCGCGACCGCCCTATACCGCCGACTTTGTCCGGTACATTCAGCTGGCCGATAGCCTGCCCGTGCTGGACGCCGTGAGCACGGCAATGGTCTGCGCCGATGTGCCCCAGGCGGTTGCCGACCTCTACCGGCTCTTCCTGGTGCTGCTGTACGCCCGCAAGCCGGTCGTCACCGGAGCGTTCGCGGTAGAGACCTGGCACGTGATGAAAGATCTCCTGGTGGCCGTCGCGGGAAGCGAGCAGGCCCTGGCGGAGAAGCCGATTGCCGTGTTCGACGTCTGTCCTTCGCCCCCGCTCCTCTGGTCCGAGATCACCTGCGAGAACATGATGGACTGCGCCGCCTACGGAGTTCCGGCTGAACTCGTGAGCATGCCGCTGACCGGCGCGACGGGGCCGGCCACGCTGCTCGGTTCGATCGTGCAGCATGCCGCGGAATGTCTCAGCGGGGTCACGATCCACCAGCTCGTCAAGCCGGGATCGCCGATCGTGTGGGGTGGCTCACCGGCAGCTTTCGACATGCGCACCGGAACGACCCCTATGGGCGCGATCGAGACGATGATGTTCGACTGTGCCTACGCCGAGGTGGGCAAGGCGCTTGGGCTGCCCACGCACGCCTACCTGGGGATGTCGGATGCCAAGATCGTCGATACCCAGTGCGGGCTGGAAAGCGCGAGCGGCGCCATCCTGGGGGCGCTGGCAGGGATCAACATGATCTCCGGCCCCGGTATGCTCGATTTTGAGAGCTGTTTCAGCCTGGAGAAACTGGTCATCGACGCGGAGATCGTGGCGATGGCGAAGCGCCTGGTGGCGGGCATCGCCGAGCGGGAAATTCCCTACGCACTGGACATTATCCGGCAGGTGGGACACAGCGGCGAGTTCCTGAAGACGCAGCACACCCGTCGCTGGTTCCGGCAGGAGCTCCTCATCCCGAGCGAGGTGATCGACCGCGACTTCCGGCGGAACTGGGAGCTCAAGGGGAGCAAGGACACCGTCGAGCGGGCACACGAGCGGGTAGAGGCGCTGATCGCTTCCTATCAGCCGAAACCGCTCGCGCCCGAGGTGGCGAAGGAACTGGAGAACATCACCCTGAAGGCGCTCCAGAAGGCCGGGATGGACCGGCTACCGCCTCGCTGAGCTTATCCCTGTTGCCCTGGGAACGATACGGGGGCCCGAACTGCTCGGGCCCCCGCCTCTTTGCCGAAGGGCAGGATCATTCCACCCAGGTCTCCGTCACCGAGATACCCCGACGCCGCAGTTCCTCCACGAAGGGACGGGCCGGGACCATCGTCTCTACGCCGCCGGCGCCCCGCGGGGTCTCTCCGCGCGCCATCATCTCGGCCACGATCGCCGCGCTCCACCCGGTAGCCCGCTCCATGGCGGTGAAGCCGGTGGCCTCGTCGTAACAGTCGATCATCTCGACGATGACCGCAGCGTCGCGCCCTTCCTTCTTGCCGACCGCCTTGACGCGCACGATGCACAGGTCTTTGTCTTCGGGAAAGACCACCTTCGGTTCGAAGAGGGCGTGAAACACCTCGCGCGGGACGACCTCCTGATCGCCCACGCGGATCGGTTTCAGGTCCCACAACCCCAGGTCGTAGAAGGCGCGCAGCTGGGCAAAGTGCCCGGGATGGCGCAGGGTCTTGTTCTGCAGCGTGCGCAGCTTTCCCTCGTAGACCCATGGCATGGTGCTCGTGCCGCCTCCGGCCACGAACGCCTCCAGCATGCCGATCGGCTCGGGGAACTCGACCGTCTCCAGTTCCGTCATCGGCTCCACCCGGGTGATCTTGCCATCGCGGATAAAGATGGCCGGCTCGGCATACTCGTTCGTGAGACCTGCGATGTGGAACGTCAGGAGGTACGGGAACGGGGAACGCGGCTTCTGGGGGATGCCGCCGTCCCACATATAGACGTCGATCGCCTCGTCGAGCAGCTCGATAGCGTAGACCATCAGACTCGTTCCCATCCCGGGCACCTGGCCGCAATCGGGGATCACGCTGACCCCGGCTGCGCGCGCCTCGGTGTCGTAGCCGTGCTGCCGGCGCGCGATCTCGGTGTTGCCCCCAAGGTCGCACCAGCTGCAGCCGGCGCGGATGGCTGCCCGGGTAGCCTCCAGGTTGTAGATGTAGGGGACGGCGCTCAGGCAGGCGTCGCTGCCGCGCAGGAGCGCTTCCAGCGCTTCCAGGTCGGTCACATCGACCTGGCGCGGTTCGGCGATCTCCTGTCCCAGCAGTCGGTTCACCCGCTCGGCAGCCTGCCTTGCGACCTCGGGATCGCGATCGGCCAGGAGGATGCGGTGCGCATCGCCCCAGCGGCCCATGTCGTAGGCTGCGGCTGTTCCCTGCCGGCCGGCTCCCAGGACGGTGTAGGTGTAGGCCATGCTGTTTCCTCCTCTCGCTCGCAGCTCGTGCCGTGTGAAGATCCCCCAAACGAGCGGGGGATAGATCGAAGGTCGGTGACCTCAGACCCGATGGCAGGCGACCCAATGGCCCCCGCCGACATCCTGCCATACGGGTTCTTCTTCCCGACAGCGCGGAAGCACTGCCGGGCAGCGGGGACTGAAGCGGCATCCGGGGGGCGGATTCGCGGGACTGGGGACTTCGCCGGTGAGCACGATGCGTTTGCGCTGGCGCTGTACCGCCGGGTCGGGTACGGGCACCGCGGTCAGCAGCGCCTGGGTGTAGGGGTGCAGGGGGTGATCGTACAGCTCGTCCTTCGGGGCGAGCTCGACGATCTTGCCCACGTACATGACCGCCACGCGGTCGCAGATGTGGCGGACCATGCTGAGGTCGTGGGCGATGAAGAGGTAGGTCAGGTTCAGCCGGTCCTGCAGGTCCTCGAGGAGGTTGACCACCTGGGCCTGGATGGAGACATCCAGGGCGGAGATCGGTTCGTCGCACACGACAAAGTCCGGGCTTGTGGCAAGTGCCCGTGCGATCCCGATCCGTTGCCGTTGTCCCCCGGAGAACTCGTGGGGGAAGCGGTTGACGTGGCGCGCGTTCAGCCCCACCAGTTCCAGGAGTTCGACGACGCGCTCCGTCCGCTCCTTTGCCGTGCGACAAATCCGGTGCACCCGCAGCGGTTCGCTGATGATCGCGTTGACCGTCCAGCGAGGGTTCAGGGAGGCGAAAGGGTCCTGGAAAATGATCTGCATCCGCCGTCGGATGCGCCGCATCTCGCGCTCGGTCCGGTTGTTCTCCGCTGCGCGCACCGAAAGATAGGCGATCCCTGCGCCGAGGCCGGCACCGGCGAGCGCAAGGAGGACGGTGGTCAGCGGGGTGTAGGGCCGGAGGTAGCCGATCGCGCCCCCGGCAGTGCCTGCGGCAAGCGTCAGCGAGGGATAGACCCAGGGGACCAGCGCGCGGCGCACACTCCGGCGGCTGTTCGCCGCCAGGGCCATCAGGTCGACCCCGTCGAAGATCACGCGCCCGGAGGTCGCCGGATAGAGCTGGACGATCGTGCGGCCGGCTGTCGTCTTGCCGCACCCGCTTTCGCCGACCAGCCCCAGCGTCTCCCCGCGGTAGATGTCGAAGGAGATGTTGTCGACCGCACGCACGTAGCCGATCGTGCGCTGGAAAACGATGCCCCGGGTGATGGGAAAGTACTTGACCAAGTTCTGTACCTCGACAAGGGGTCGCGCCGTGTCCATCCCTATGCCTCCGTCCGGCCGTCGGCCCAGCAGGCGACCTGGTGATTCGGCGCGACCGTCCGCAAGACGGGGTTCTTCTCCCAGCAGATGTCGCGCACCTGCTCGCAACGTGGGGCAAAGGGGCAACCGTGGGGTTCGACGAGCAAGCTCGGGGGCGCACCGGGGATCGACTTGAGCCGCTCGCGCCGGCTCCGGTCCACACGGGGCAGTGCGCCCAGGAGCGCAAGGGTATATGGGTGGCGCGGATGGTTGTAGAGGTCGTCCACGTCGGCTTTCTCCACGATGAACCCGGCATACATGACGAGTACCCGCTCGGCGAGCCCGGCAACGACACCCAGGTCGTGGGTGATCCAGATGATCGCCATACCGACCTCCTCGCGCAACCGGGTCACCAGTTCGACGATCTGAGCCTGGATGGTCACGTCGAGCGCGGTGGTCGGCTCGTCGGCGATGAGCAGGCTGGGGTTGCATGCCAGTGCCATCGCGATCATAGCCCGCTGCCGCATCCCCCCGGAGAACTGGTGGGGGTAGTCGTTCAGGCGGCTCCGGGCGGCCGGGATGCCCACCCATTCGAGCAGGGTAACCGCCCGCTCCACTGCCTGGCGCTGGGTCATACCCAGGTGAAAGCGAAGCGCCTCGGTGATCTGCCGCCCGATGGTGAGCACCGGGTTGAGGGCGGTCATTGGCTCCTGGAAGATCATGCTGATTTCCTTGCCCCGGATATGTTCCAGTTCGGCTTCTTCGATCGTCAGGAGATCGACCCCACGGTAGAGGGCCTGTCCGCCGGCGATCTCGCCCGGCGGGATGGGGATGAGCCGCAGGATGGAGAGCATACTGACCGACTTGCCGCAGCCGCTTTCCCCCACGATCGCGAGGGCCTCGCCTTCGCGCAGGGAGAAGGAGATGCCGTTGACCGCGTAGACGGTGCCTTCGGGGGTATGGAAGCGGGTTTTCAGATCCTTGACTTCGAGGAGTGTCGCGTCCATAGGGCCCTTTCAAACGGCGCGACTGCGCGGATCGAGGGCATCGCGCAGGCCGTCGCCCACAAAGTTGATGCTGAGGACGGTCAGGAGGATCAGCATACCCGGGAAGACCCACAGCCAGGGGGCGGTCTCGATGTAGTTGTAGGCTCCCTCGAGCATGTTCCCCCAGGTGGCCGTAGGGGGGCGCACACCCAGGCCGAGGAAACTGATGTAGGCTTCGGTGATGATCGCGTTCGCCACGCCGAGCGTGGCGGAGACGGTGATCGGTGCCACGCAGTTCGGGAGGATGTGTCGGAAGATGATCTCGCCGGTGGGCGTTCCGGTGGCCCGGGCGGCGAGCACGAATTCGTTCTCCTTGAGGGAGAGGAACTGGGCGCGCACGATGCGTGCCAGGTACATCCAGCTGGTGAGGCCGATGATCACCACGATCACCACCACGCTCCCGCTGAAGGTGCGCCCCAAGAGGGTGATGTTGGGCACCTTGCCCGCGTAGAACTTGGCCATGACGATCAATAGGAAGATCTGGGGGATATTGAACATGGCCTCCGTAAAGCGCATCAGGATGCTATCGATGAGGCCTCCGTAGTAGCCCGCAACGGCCCCGATGGTGACCCCCACGACCGTCTCCAGGATCACGGCCGAAAGCCCGATCATCAGCGAGATCTGGCCGCCGTAGATCGTCCGCGCGAGGATGTCGCGTCCGATGGTGTCCGTACCGAAGGGATGGGCGCGCGAAGGCGGTTGGAGCCGCTGAGAAGGATCGTTGTAGTTGGCGTATCGTTCGCTGTAAACGATCGCACCCCCGAAAGCGTACAGGAAAAGCAGGATGAGCACGATGGCGCCGAAAAGCGCCATCCGGTGCCGGCGGAACCTTCGCCAGGCGAGCTGTCGCAAGGTCAGGGGCGGCGCCTCCAGCTCATCGGCACCTCGTTTTCGGACTAGGTCTGATGCAAGTTCCATCGCGCCACCCGTTCTACTGGTAACGGATGCGTGGATCGAGCCACGCATAGGTGATGTCCGTGATGATCTGGAAAACAACGACCGCGACCGAGATCATCATCAGGATCCCCATGACTACAGGGGTGTCGCCCCGCTCCACGTGGTCGAGGAACAGGCGTCCCATCCCGGGCCAGGCAAAGATCCGCTCGGTGACGATCGCCCCACCCAGGAGGAGGGGGAGATCCAGGCCGATGAGCGTCACCAGCGGCAGGGAGGCGTTCTTCAGCGCGTGGACCAGGATGACGATCCGGTTAGGCAGTCCTTTCGCACGGGCGGTCCGAATATAGTCCTGGCTGAGCACCTCCAGCATGGTGCCCCGGATATACCGGCTGTAGGCGGCCAGGCTGATCAGCGAGATGCTAAAGACCGGCAGCACCATATGGAGGGCTACCTGCCCGGGCGTCTTCCCCACGTTCGGGTCGAACATCCCCACCGTGGGGAGGTAAGGAAGCCCCCATTGCTTGAACTTGACCGCAAAGAGGTACATCGAAAACAGGGCGATCAGGAAGATCGGCATAGAGTAGCCGATGAAGGAGGCCGTGGTGACCAGGTGGTCGATCAGCGAGTACTGCCGCAAGGCGGAGTAGATGCCAATCAGTAGGGAAAAGACAATGATCACCACCTCGGCCGTGCCCATCAGGAGGAGCGTGTTGGGCAGCCGATCCCAGATGACCTTCCACACCGGGACGCCGCGGTTCACCAGCGAGGTGCCAAAGTCGCCGCGCAGCACGCCGCGTCGTGTGCCGCGCGTCTCCGGGATGCCGTCAAAGTCGAGGTCGTTCATCGTCCAGTCGTTGCCCACCAGCCAGTAGACGTACTGGACGATGACCGGCTTGTCGAGCCCGAGCTGGCGCGCGAGCCGCTTGCGGTCCTGCGCCCGGGTAACGGTGCGACCCCCCATCGTAGCCAGGGGGTCGGTCGCGTTTTGCATCAGGACAAAGATCACCAGGCTGATAATGAAGATCAGGGGAACGGCTTGGAGGATCCGTCGGATGATGTATCGGGTCATGCTGGCCTCGTGACCCGGAGCCGTGGCCGGGGAAGGATCCCCCGGCCACGGCTCCCAGGAAGCTCACTGCAGATCCCACTCGAGGATGTTGAAGAAAGGCGTTGCACCGGAGAGCCGGACGTTCTTCAGGCGCGGCCCGACGGCCCAGATGTCCGGGTCCTGCCAGAAGCCGAGCCAGTAGACCTTGTCGAAGATCAGGCGGCTGATCTTGTAGAAGGTCTGCTGGCGCTGCTCAAAGTCGACCTGCTTCATCTCCTCCTTGAACAGGGCGTCCAGCTCCGGGTCGCAGACCGCTTGCCAGTTCGTGCCTTCGGGAGCCTCATCCGTGGGGATGGAATCGCAGAGCCACTCCGCGGTGCTGGGGTCCGGGAAGTTGACCACGGTGGAGTACTCGAAGATGTCCAGCTGGCCCGTGGCGCACGGTCCGCCCTGCCCGTAGCCGGAGAAGTAGGTGTCGGCGTCGTAGTTCAGCAGTTCCACCTTGATGCCGACCTGGGCGAGCTGCTGCTGGAAGACGGCCTGGGTATCCTTGCGGATCTCGCGCGTGGTGGTCCCGTACTTGAGCACCAGTTCCACGCCGTCTTTGTCGCGCACGCCGTCACCGTTCGTATCGATCCAGCCGGCCTCGTCGAGCAGTTGCTTGGCGCGCTCCGGGTCGTAGGGCCAGGGCTGGATGGTGGGATCGACCCACGGGGTGTTGTCCCACTGGGTGGCGGCCGGCTTGGTCAGCCCCAGGAGCAGGTCCTTGCAGAGCCCCTCGCGGTTGGTGGCCAGGGCGATGGCCTGCCGCACCCGCACGTCCTGCAGGGCCGGATGCCCTCTGGGCGGCTGGCCCTCGCCCGCATAGCCCAGGTAGAAGTAGAGGCCCTCGTTGTACCCGGAAAAGGCCGTGACCATCTTGACGCCGGCTGCTTCGAGGGTCGGGATATCCGAGTAGGCGATGAAGGTGCCCAGGTCGCCATCCCCGGCCTTGAGCGCGGCCACCTGAGAGGCGTCATCGGGGACGAACCGGATAAAGATCTCGTCGATCTTTGGCTTGCCCAGCCAGTACTTTTCGTTGGCCACGAAGCGGGCGAAGGAGCCCGACTGCCATTCGGCCAGCACGAAGGGCCCGCAGCCGACCTTCGGATCGCGGTTCCAGGCAGCGTTGTCGAGGGTTCCGTCCTTCTCGAAAACCGGCTTCAGGATGTGGGCGGGGAGGATGCCGTGCCAGAAGGTGGCCAGCCAGGGCGCGTACGGTTCGTCGAACTTCATGACGACGGTGCGCTCGTCAGGGGTCTCCAGAGCAGCCAGGTTCTCGTAGGGGGAGGTTGTGGCTACCGCGTTCTTGGGGTTCATGACCATCTCGTAGGTGAAGAGAAAGTCGGCGGAGGTCAGCGGCGTGCCGTCGGACCAGACGATGTCGTCGCGCAGTTTGAGGGTGATCGTCTTGCCGTCCGGCGAAATGCCGCCGTTCTCGACCGAGGGGATCTCCTTCACCAGCACCGGGTGAGGGTTGTTCTCCTCGTCAAAGTCCCAGGCCCAGCAGCTCCAGATCTGCTGGGTGATCGAAGAGAACCACATGTTCGTGTAGTACGGGTTGAGCGTGTCGAACTCCTGGGTCCAGATGAAGGTGGCCACTTTGCGGGCCGGTGGCGGTGCGGCGGTCGCAGTAGGCGGCGGCGGGGCCGCTGTGGGAGCTATCGTCGCCTGTGGTGTGGGGGCTGGCCCACAGGCCGCTAGCACCAGCGCGGTGAACACGAGCAGAGGCAAGAGCCGCTTCATCGTCTTCTCCTCCTGTCGGATCGCGACCTCCGGGGCCCAGGCAGCGCAACCCGGCGCGAACGGGCGCCTGCGCTGCGGGCCATTCGGCACAGGACCGGGCGGACGACCACCTCCTTTCTTGGGAACCAGAGGCAGGTACGCTTTCCCGGCTAGCACCGCCATTATACCAGTTTGCAATCTGCACTGTCAACTATGGTCCGACGAGGATCTCGGCGTCGGCCGGCATGCCGGGCTTCAGGCGGTGCCCGGGGTTGGGCACCCGGACGCGCACGGCGTAGACCAGGTGGACACGTTCCGCCTGGGTCTGAACGTCCTTGGGGGTGAACTCGGCCTGGGGCGAGATGTAGACGACTTCCCCGGTGAAGGTTTCCCCAGGGAAGGAATCGACGGCAATCCGCACCGTCTGTCCCAGTCGGACCAGGCCGTAGCGGTTTTCGGGGATGTAGAGGGTGAGCCGCACGGTATCGAGGTCGCCGATCGTGAGGAGCGGTACCCCGGCGACCGCCAGTTCTCCCTCGTGGATGGAGCGAGTGAGCACCAGCCCGCTCGCCGGCGCACGGATGGTCGTGCGTTCCACCTGCAGGCGCGCCATCTGCACGGCGGCTTCCGCCTGATGGAGCTGGGCGCGGAGGATGGCCAGGTCTGCCGGGCTGGCTCCCGCGCGGACCCGGTCGAGGGCCGCCTGGGCGACGCGCACGGCGGCCTCGGCCTGGCGGTACTGGGCCTCGGCCTGGGCTGCCTGCGCCTGGATGGAGAGGGGCTCGTGCACGATCCATCCCAGGTCGGAGACCAGCCGCTTGGCCGTATTCACGTTTGCCTGGGCGATGGCGTTGTTCTGCGCCTCCAACGTTTCGGCCAGGTAGTAGTTCATCTCACCCATCTTCATCAGCCGTTCGGCATCCTCCACCCGGCGCCAGGCGGCCGCTTCGGCGTCTTTCTCCTCCTGGGTGAGTTCGCGCTCCTTCTCCGCATTCCGGTTGTGCCAGTAGATCAGGCTGTAGGCTGCCTGGGCATCGCGCAGGGTGTTTGCCGAGTTGTACCACAGCAGGCGAGCGTTCTCCTTCATCGTGTAGCCGAGCTGCGCGGTGCTCGTCGCCTGGGCCTCGGCAACCTCTTTGAGCCCTTTGGCGGCGTGGTATTGGGTCAGGACCTGCTGCGGGTTCTCCACCAGCGCCTGGGCAGCTTGCCAGACCAGGAGGGCACCGTCTCGGGCGGCGAGGGTCTGGGAGAGGGTCGCCGTAGCCTGGGCGAGTTCCTCTTTGGTAGGGCCGGCCAGCGCTTTCGCGTAGGCTGCGCGCGCCGCCTCGGCGCTCGCAAGCGCCTGGTCGAGCTGTGCCCGTGCCAGGGAATCGTCCAGCTGGATCAGGATCTGACCCTCGGTGACGCTGTCCCCTTCGTCTACCTCGAGGTGTACGACCCGCCCGCCGATCTCAGCAGCGATCTCGATCTCCTCGACCTCGATGACGCCCGAGGCGCGGAGCACGTTCGGCAGCGAATTCCGGTGGTTGCGCGCCCACCAGCGCCAGGCCAGAAGGAGTGCCGCCGCCAGCACAAGGGTGGCATACATGCCGATAATAATCTGCTTGCGATGGCTCCTCCAAAGCGCTCGCATCTTTTCCATCGTTCGACCCTTACCCGATCCGCTTCTGCAGACGCAGCGCACTGAAGAGTGTCAGAAGGATGCCGAAGACCCCCAGGATCAGGGCATCCTCCCAGAGATGCTCCAATCCGATGCCCTTGAGCACGATCCCGCGGACGATGTGCAGGTAGTAAGTCAGCGGGATGAAGCGAGTGATCCACTGCACCGGTCTGGGCATCGCCTCGATCGGAAAGAGAAACCCGGAAAGGAGGATGGTCGGCAGCATGATGAAGGTCGCCGTTTGCTGGGCTTGGAACATCGTCTTGGAGACGGTGGAAAGGAAGAGTCCCACGCTCAGCGAGAACATCAGGAAGACAAGGGAAAGCGCGACCAACAGGAGGAGGCTTCCCCGGATCGGCATCCCAAACCACCCCACGGCGACCAGAAGCGCCAATCCCACGTCGGCGAAAGCGATCGCCACGTAGGTGAGGATCTTGCCCAGGATCAGTTCGTACGGCTTGATGGGGGTAACGATCAGCTGCTCGAGCGTGCCGCGTTCCCGCTCCCCCACGATGGAAAAGGCGGCCATCGCCAGCGTCAGCCACTGGAGCACGACCGCCACCAGCCCGGGCACGTTGAAGAGGATATTGTCCATCGCCGGGTTGTACCAGACGCGCGAGCGAAAGTCGAGCCCCCCGGAGGGCATTCGGCTTCCGAGGCGCTGAGCGATCAGCTTCGCTGCTTCGCTTTGAGCGATGATCGTGGCATAGGAAAGGGCCCGTGTGGCGACCGCCGGGTCGGAGCCGTCGATGAAGAACTGCACCGAGACACTGCGCCCCTTCTGGAGGTCCGCTGCGTACCCGTGGGGGATCACCAACGCCGCCTTGGCCCGGCCGCCGTCGATGAGCCACTCGATTTCCGGATAGGAGGAGACATAAAAGTCCGGATCGAAGTATTGCGACTGGCGGAAGCGCTCCGCCAACGCACGGCTTGCGGGCGTGTTGTCCTGGTCCCATACCGCCAGTGGGGTATGCTTCACCTCGGACGTCAGCGCGTAGCCGAACAGCAGGAGCATCACGATCGGCTGGAGCAGGATCATCGCGAGCGTCCGGGGGTCGCGCAGGATGTGGAGGAACTCTTTGCGCATCACCGGCCAGATACGGGAGCGCATCTCATCCCTCCGTGGGGCCAGGATGCAGGCCGTAAAGGAAGAGTCGGGCGAGTTCGTCGCTGATCTCCGAGACCGGGGACGTGAGCAGGCGACGTTCCTCGTCCAGGAGCGCCACAAGGAGGAAGGTGAGGAAAGCGCCGACGAGCGCGCCTGCAACCACGCGGACGTTGCACGGGCGAAGGAACCCCTGGGCGATCCGCTGCTCGAGCAGGCGCACGAGGTGATCCGTCAGGCGCAGTACGACCGCCTCGAAGTATGCCTGGCGCATCTCCTGGTTGGAGAGCAGCTCGGCCAGGAGGAAGCGGACGCGTTCCGCGTGGCGCAGGCCCAGCTCCAGCCGCGTGCGGAAGGTCTCCCGCAGCGCCTCCAAGGTGGATTCCCGGGGCAACGGCTCGATCTCCTCGCGGAAGTAATCGTCCACGACCTGTGTTGCGGCCGCCACGAGGAGGTCCTTCTTCGTGGGGAAATAGTTGAAGATGGTGCCTTCCGCGACACCTGCCACGCGCGCGATCTGGCGGGTGCTCGTGCGGTGGAAGCCGTTGCGCGCAAACAGGTCCAATGCCGCCTCGAGGACGCGGCGACGACGCTCGAGCTGGCCGGTCTGCCGGACGGACGCCATGGCGTTCCTCCTGAGTGAGTGCTCACTCATATTATAGCAGCCGGCCCGTGCTTGTCAAACGCAGCCGCTGTGGGCTGCGGACCTTGCCCACGCTCCAGCGAGGTTCCCGCATGCAGCCCAGCCGAACCTGGGGAAAAGCCCCCCCTTGCTTTCCCCCAAGCGGTTGGGCGCGACGCCTTCGGGAAAGCTCCCCCTATCGCCTTCCCGAAGGCATCCCTTCTCCCTTTCCCGTCCGGCGCGAGGCGGCGAGCGATGGCTTTCGACGCTAGGGGAACAGCTCCTTCAAGGCGAGCGATGCCGTGTAGAGGGAGCCGACCCCGCTCAGGAGGTAGGCGACGCGAAGCGTTTCTGCGATCTCCTCTCGGGTTGCCCCCTCGGCCATCGCCGCGCTCGCCAGAGCGCGCACACCGCCCTGGGCTCCGTGTGCGGCATCAAAGGCCATCGCCAGCAGCAGCTTGAACTTTTTCGGGAGGGCGCCCGGGGCGTAGACCAGCTCGTTGGTCGCCCGCAGGTGCTCCATCATCCGGGGATCCAGCCGTTCCAGCGTAGAAAGCGGGTGCTCCGACATGGTGGCCTCCTTTCTTGCCGCCCGAGTTGGTCAGCTCGGCAGGGGCGGCGGGGCTTCCGCACGATATCTTAGCCGCACCGGGCACCCGCGTCAAGGTGCCACAGGGCGGCAGCCTTGGGTGCTCGCCACTTGCGACGAAGGCAGGTCCCCGATCGCGCGCTCGCCTGCCGGCTGCGATCGCTGCCTCGGCACGCTCAGGCCCCAGGAAGGCCGCTTGACCACGCCGGCGGGTGTGGCATAATGGGAAGGGTTTCTCGTGCAGATGTCGTGCGAGTGGACGTGCCGGGTGTTCCCGGCATCGTTGCGGCCCGCTTTTCGATCCCGGGTGCCTTTCTGGCCCCGGCACGTCAGCTCCGGTTGAGCGTCTGGACCCGCTCGCTAGGAGGAGGTCACGGTGGCCCATCGATCCCCGGATCCCCGTACGCGGCTGGCCGAGCGGTTGCAGCGTCTCCGCGAATGGGCTCGGTCCGGCACGCTTGCGCACATCGGGGCCGGCCGCGGCCGGGCCCTGCTCCAGGGCCGGGTGACGGACCTCGATCTCGACTTTTACCTCGGCCTGCGAGCGGGGGAGGTGGTGGCTGGCCTAGGGGCGTCTCCGGAGCCTGCCGACGGATGCATAGAAACCGACAGTGCCACCCTCGGCCTGCTCCTGGCCGCACCTTCGGGAGGCGCCCCGGCGCCCGGTTGGTTTTCCTTCCGGGGAGATATGGAGCTGCTCCGGGCGCTTGTGAGCCTCCTTCCGGGCTTGAGCCAGCCGGAAGCCCCGGTGCACGGACGCCCCGAGGAGGTCCTTCCGGAAGATCCCCGCCGCGAGATGGTGCAGGTCGTTGAAGAGCTCTACCGGCAGGGTCTGATCACGGCGAGCGGCGGGAATATCAGCGTGCGCATCGAGGGCGAGGCTGCCTGCTGGATCACGCCTCGCGGCCTCTTCAAGGGCGGGCTCTGCCCGGATCTCATGGTGCGGATCGACCTCAACGGGAACCCTCTCCAGCCCGAGGGGCCGGCCCCTTCGTCGGAGTGGCCGATGCATACCGCCCTGTATCGGGCGCGGCCGGAGGTACGAGCGGTTGTCCATGCGCATGCGCCCTATGCCACGGTCCTGGCCTTGTGCGGGCTCCCGTTCCTTCCCGTGACGGCAGAAGCGGCGCTACTGGGCGAGGTCCCTACCGTCCCCTTTGTCATGCCCGGGACCCAGGAGCTGGCCCGTACGGTGGCAGAAGCCCTGGGGCACGGCACGGCCTGCATTCTGA
>JBMFPK010000028.1:0-14586 GCA_049969155.1 Chloroflexia bacterium
TTCCAGCAGGATCAATACTTGTGGCTCCTCATCCATCGCCAGTACTTGTAAAAGCCATGGATAAGGTAAATGCTATTGTTACAGATACAGGTGGAATAGCAGGTCATATGGCTTCAATCGCAAGGGAGTTTAATATACCAACAATAGCAGACACAGGGAACGCTACATCAGTGATAAAACATGGAGAGACAATAACTGTTGATGCCACTTCTGCCTGTGTTTACAGTGGCGTTGTAAAAGAATTAGCCGGTCCAAAACCTGTAAGAGCCGGTCTTCTAAAAGATACCCCTGTTTATGAACTGTTGAAGCGGGTATCTAAATACATAGTTCCCCTTAATCTAACAGATCCATCTGATGACAGGTTTGATCCAGCATATGCCGAGCCGTTCCTCGAGGTAGCGGTGGATCAGGGCCCCGACCTCGTCGAACATACCCGTGTTGGGCGGGTAGAGCGTCTCGTCCAGGTCGAACAGAAGGTAACGCAGAGCGATCTGTCCCATCTTTTCCCTGTCTCGTCTCCGCGAGTATGCTTCGGGCCAGCGCATTATACCACCGAAAGGGGCGAAATGCTAACAGAACGC
This sequence comes from Chloroflexia bacterium, assembly GCA_049969155.1. Lineage (GTDB taxonomy): Bacteria > Chloroflexota > Chloroflexia > DTKN01 > DTKN01 > DAOTVY01. The sequence continues at coordinate 582 of JBMFPK010000028.1, forward strand.
TAACAGAGCTCCATTCTTTCTCTAACGACCCTGACGCATAAATAGGGCTGCAGTTGCCTGAGGCAACCTGGAAAGAAGGAGGTGATGACGATGAGCGAGCTGGTACGCTGGCGGCCGTTCCGCGAACTGCGGCGCATGGAAGAGATGATGGACCGCTTCTTCGACGAGGCCTTCTTCCGGCCCTGGGGTTGGCGCCGGGGTGAGTTCTTCGGCATGGTGCCGGTCGACATCTACGAGACGGACGACGAGTACACGATCAAGGCCACCCTTCCGGGCGTCAAGCCGGAAGACATCGAGGTCACCTACGAGGCAGGCGTCCTGACCATCCGCGGCGAGGTGGCCGAGGAAAAGGAGATTAAGGGCGAGTGCCTGGTGCAGGAGCGCCGCTTCGGCAAGTTCTCCCGCTCCATCAGCCTGCCGGGCACCATCGTCCCCGACAAGATCGTGGCCAACCTGAAGGACGGCGTGCTCACCCTGCGCGTCCCGAAGGCCGAGGAGGTCAAGCCGAAGAAGATCTCGGTGAAGGTCGAGTAGGCAGCTTCCCAATCTGCCCACGTACTCCTGGGCGGCCCCCTCACGGGGCCGCCCGGCCTTTTCAACAGGGCACCTGCCCGGGCGTTGTCAGGAAAAGGACCTTGTGCTAAGATGCCTCCGCAACGTTCCAGGCAAGGAGCACCCAAGGAGACTGGCCATGCAAAGTGAACGGGCTCGGCGGACCTACGCCCTCTTGGTCACGACGCTTTCCTCTTTCCTCACCCCCTTTATGGCGAGCTCCATCAACCTTGCGGTCCCCGCCTTCGGGCGGGAACTCGGGGCGACACCGGTGGAAAGCACCTGGGTGGTGTCCGTCTACCTCGTCGCGGCAGCAGCGTTCCTCGTGCCCTTCGGCCGCCTGGCCGACCTGGTCGGCCGGAAACGCGTCTTTCTGGCCGGCTGCTCCCTTTACGCGGTGGCTTCCGCGCTCTGCGCCTTGGCGCGTTCGACCCGGTGGCTGATCGCCCTGCGGGGTGTGCAAGGGGTGGGAGGTGCGCTCCTGTTCGGGACGGCCGTGGCGATCCTCACCTCGGTCTACCCGCGCGAGGAGCGCGGTCGGGTGCTGGGCGTGAATACCGCGGCCGTCTACACGGGGCTTTCCCTGGGGCCGGTGCTGGGCGGCTGGATGACGGATCAACTGGGGTGGCGTTCGCTCTTCTGGGTGAATGCAGCTCTGGGCCTGGGGATCGCCGTGCTCGCCATCCTCACCTTGCACGGGGAGTGGGCGGGTGCCGTGGGCGAGCGCTTCGACTGGGGAGGAGCCCTGCTCTATGCGGTTGCCTTGGTTGCGCTCATGTATGGGGTGTCTTCGCTACAGGGGGTACGGCTGGCGCCGTACTTGGCGGTGGGAGGGCTCCTCGGGCTGGTCGGCTTTGGGGCGTTACAATGGAGACAGGCGTACCCGGTGCTCGACCTGCGCCGTTTCCGTGGGAACGTCCCTTTCATCTTCTCCAACCTGGCGGCCCTCATCCATTATGCCGCGACCTTTGCCCTGACCTACCTCCTTTCCCGCTACCTGCAGGAGGTGCACGGCATCTCCGCGCGCCAGGCCGGCCTGATCCTGCTCGTGCAGCCTGCGCTGATGGCGGTGCTGTCCCCACCGGCGGGCTGGCTTTCGGAGCGGATCGAACCCCGGGTCCTGAGCTCGTGCGGGATGGGGCTGATGGCGGTAGGGCTTTACGGGCTCTCGTTCTTCGGCGCGGAGACCCCTTTGGCAGCGGTGCTCTGGGTGCAGGCGTTGATCGGGGTCGGCTATGCCCTCTTTTCCTCGCCCAACACGAACGCGGTCATGAGCTCCGTCGCACCGCGAGACTACGGGGTCGCCTCTTCCACCCTGGCGACGATGCGCATGGTGGGCCAGGCCTCCAGCATGACTATCGTGCTGCTGATCCTTTCGCTGGAGCTTGCGCGCGCTGGCCAGGGCACAGCCTTTGCGGACGCCCTGTTGGCAACCATGCGCACCGGGTTCCGGCTGTTCACCGGGCTTGCCCTTGTGGGGATGCTGGCCTCGCTCGCCCGGGGACGGGTACGGGATCCCTCAGCCACGCGCACCGAACCGCTTCCGTGACGTTCCGAACCTACGGGTCCCCCGCGCCTCTGCCCAGGGGCGCGGTGTAGAGCACCGTGTAGAGGGGCCCTTCCGGACGCAGGTCGCTGCGCATCACCCGGATTTCCTCCACGCGCCAGCGCCCGAGCGAGGGGGATGGGATGCCGGCGATCGCCTGCCCCAGCGCGCGAGCCTCTTCCGGACGGGCCTGGGGCCGCACGCGGCCCAGCGTGAGGTGGGGGGAAAAGGGACGTTCCTCCGGAGGAAATCCGCGCGCGGCGAGCTCCTCGCTCAGGCGTGCCTGAAGGCGATGCAGCGCCTCGAGTTCTCCCCCCAGTCCGACCCACACGACCCGCGGACGCCGCAGGTTGGGGAAGGTCCCCAGGCCGATCGCTTCCAGCTCGAAAGGGGCAGCCTCGCCCGCGGCCTGCCGCGCGGCCTCCTGCACGGCGGGCAGTTTCTGCGCCGGGATTTCCCCCAGGAAGTTCAGCGTCAGATGGATCTGATGGGGGGCGACCCACCGCACGGGCGGCCGGACGTGCTTCAGCTGTTCTTGCACTCGGGCCAGGCCTTGCTGGACGGATGCCGGGATTTCCACGGCCAGGAAGGTGCGGATGCGCTCAGTCATCAGGGCCTCCGGCTTCGAGATGCGAGACGTCGTCCCGCAGGAGGAAGCGCGCGCCGTCCGCGCCGACCTGCACGCACGTCACGGAGGCCGGCCGCAGCAGGAATTCGCGCCAGCGGCGGGCGCTTCCGAGGAAAAGGTGGGCGAGGTAGCCGCACAGGATGCCCGTGTGGGCAACGATCACGATGCGCTGACCCGCGTAGGCGAGGGCGAGGGTTTCCACTGCCCGCACGGCCCGCTCGGCGAACTCGACGCGCGATTCCCCGCCCGGCCAGCGGAAATCGATTCGGCTGCGATCCTCCCACACGGGGTACAGATCGGGCCAGCGGTCGCGGAACTCCTCGATGGTCAGGCCCCCTGCTGCCCCAAAGTCCATCTCCCGCAGCGCTTCGTCTAGCACAACTGACAGGCGCAAGACCTCTGCGATCGGTTGCGCCGTCTCCCGGGCCCGGCGGTGGGGGCTCGAGAAAACTCCCGCGAGCTCTTCCACCTGCCGAAAGCGGGCCGCAAGGGCTCTGGCCTGTCGATGTCCTTCCTCGCTCAGCGGGACCTCGGGCCATGGGAGCTGGCTGGTGTGGTGGTGGACCGCATCGCCGTGACGGACGAGCCAGAGCTCGGTGGTCACCTTTCCTCCTCCCGTCCGCTGGAGGGGCAGAGATCCGCGATCTCGCAGCTGTGGCACGCTGGGTGCCGCGGATGGCAGGTCTCTCGCCCGTGGGCGATCAGGTTCAGGTGAAAGCTCGCGTAGATCTCGGGAGGCAGCAGGGCCTCGAGCTGCCGGTGGGCTTCCTCACGGGAAGTGCCCGGCGGGATCAGCCCGAGTCGCCGGCTGACCCGATGGATATGAGTGTCGACGGGGAAGGCCGGCCGGCCAAAAGCAAAGAGCAGCACGATCGCGGCGGTCTTTGGCCCCACGCCCTCGAGCGACATCAGCCAGGCGCGCGCTTCTTCCAGCGGCATGTGCGCAAGAAAGTCCAGCTGCAGATCCCCCCGTTCACGGGTGATCCGGCGCAGCGCCGCCTGGATGCGAGGGGCCTTGAGACGCGCCAGCCCAGCCGGTCGGATTGCCTCTTCGACCTCCTTGACCGGCGCGTCACGCACCGCCTCCCACGTGGGAAAACGTTCGCGCAGCCGTGCGAAGGCGCGGTCGCGGTTCCGGTCGTTCGTGTTTTGGGAGAGGATCGTGGAAACCAGTTCGCCCACCGGATCGAGCCGGGTGCGTGAGGGGCGCTCGCCGTAGCGAGCCACCAGGCGATGGTGGACGAGCAGGGCACGGGAAGAAAGGTCGCACATAGGCCCTCCAGGCGGCTAGACGCTGCCATTATAGGCGAACCCGGCCGGCCGTCAACTTGCGCCGGACGCTGCAGCAGGTATAATGGGAACAAGACTGCGGACTTGGAGGACGGGATATGGCCCTCCGGCGTGTCCACCTATGGATCCGAGGGTACGTGCAGGGCGTGAACTTTCGCTACTACACCCGTCAGCAGGCGCAGCGGCTCGGCCTAAACGGGTGGGTGCGCAACCTACCCGACGGCCGGGTGGAAGTACTGGCCGAAGGGGAGGAAGACGCGCTCCAGGCGCTCATCGCCTGGTGCCGGCGCGGTCCTTCGCTGGCCGAGGTGGAAGGGGTGGAGGTGCAGTGGGAACCCTATCGCGGCGATCTGTCGCGCTTTGCCATCGTCTGGTGAGCCGCTTTTCTGCGCGAGCGAGGAGCACCTTGAACCCCTCCCGACGGGTTACCTCTTCCACCTGGCCCAGCGCCTCCCGCAGTACCCGCTCGTAGGGCAGGAACTGGTTTGCGACGACGTAGAAACACCCGCCGGGAGCCAAGACGGATGCTCTCTGGAGGAGGAGGTTTTCTCCGGCCAGGGGAGTGGGCCGGGCGGCCCGCGTGGAACGGCGGGTTGCAGAGGATCAGGTCGAAACGCCTGTCCCCTACCGCCTCTACCCCATCGCTCAGTAGCACCTCCACGTTGGGAAGGTCGTTCAGCCAGGCGTTTTCCTGCGCCAGTTCCACGGCCAGCACGTTGCAATCCACCAGCACGGCATGTCCCTCCGGAGCCCGGTACGCGGCGACGATGCCCAGGATGCCGTAACCGCAACCCAGGTCCAGGATCCGGTCGTCCGGACGGACTTGCGCGGCCTCCAGCAGGAGGCGGCTGGCAGGGTCTACCTCGCCGTGGGAAAAGACCCCGGGCCGGCTCAGGAAGGTGAAGGCCCGCCCGCCGAAGACAGCGGTGAAGCGCACAGTTTCCATACCGGGCGCAACGGGGGCCTCCTCCCGCTTTCCCGCGAGCAGCACGCGGAAGCCCGCGCTGCGAGCGGCCTCTTCCACCGCACCGAAGGCCTGTTCGACCTCTCGGCGGAACGTCGGCAGGCCCTCGCGCATCCCCCCGGCGAGGTAGAACCGTCCGCCCGGCCGGAGGATCGCATGGGCCACCGCGATCAGGTGCTTAACGAAGGCGTTGCCCCGGTGAGCAGGCGCGTGGAGGAAGGCCACGTCGTAAGCGTCGGGAGAAAGGTCCGCGTACCCACAGCTCAGGTCCACGGTCGCGTTCCGGACGCCGTTGCGCCGCACGTTCTCGCGGGCACAGCGTAGGGCTGCCCAGTCGTCGTCCACAAGCGTGAGCCGGGCCTCGGGATACAGCAGCGCGGCAGCGATACCACAAAAGCCGTAGCTGCAGGCGAGTTCGATCCCCTGTTCGCCGGGGCGTATCTCGATGCCTTCCGCGAGGAGCCGCCGGCCCGGTTCGATGCCCCGGCTGCCCGGGAGGCCCGGGCAGGTTGCGAGGCGCAGATCTTTCCCGCGAAACACAAGCTCCAGGTAGGGCTTGCAGTGCGAGGTGTGTCCCATGGCGCTCCTGAGGCCCTAGCCACCTGCACAGACTTGACTGCGCAGGTGGACTTGCAGTGCGAGGTGTGTCCCATGGCGCTCCTGAGGCAGCCTGCGTCAGGGGAGGTGATCCGGAAGTTCGGCGAGGGAAGGGATCACCAGATCCGGCTGGATGGGTCCCTCGAGGTCCTGGGGCCGAAAGTGACCGGTCTGGACGAGCACGGTGCGCAATCCCGCATTCTTTCCTCCGGCGATGTCCGATTCCACCCGATCGCCGACGACCGCCGCTTCATCGGGCTTCACGGCCAGTTCTTCCAGCGCCATCTGGAAAGCGATGCGGGACGGCTTGCCGATGAGAATAGCCTGCCGGCCGCTGGCCCTTTCGAGGAGCGCCAGCCAGCCCCCGACGTTGACCGTGGGGCCCTCGTGTCCGATGTCGTAGGGGTCGGCCTGCATGGCGATAAAGCCGGCCCCACGCCACAGGGCGCGGAGCACCCGGTTCAGAAGCTCGTAGGAAAACGACTGGGCCAGGTCACCCAGTACAACATAATCTGGGTCTTCCTCGCAGAGCAGGACGCCTTCGAACTCCTCGATGCCGTCCCCGTCGAGTAGCACCCAGCAGCGCGGGTGGCCGAGGAGCCGGAGGTAGGAAGCGGTGAGATAGGAGGCCGTGAGCACCTCCTGTGGAGCGATCGCATAGCCCATGGCGCCCAATCTGGCGGCGACGGTGGCACGGGAACGGCGGGTGATGTTGGTGAGGAAGCGCATGGAATAGCCACGCCGGCGGATCTCCTGCAGTGCTTCCGGCCCCCCGCGGATCGGCTCACCGGCATGGTACAGGACGCCGTCGATATCCAGTACAAGGGCTCGGATGCCGGCCAGTGTCGCCATATGCCCGATTCCTCCCGCTCGGTCGGTTTTCTAGCGGATCTCCACCAGTTCGTACTGCTGGCTTCCCATCCCGAGGGCGGCAGCCGCATCGACATGGAGCTGTCCGTCCACGCCGAGCGCTCCCGCGAGGACCCGCTCTCCGGGCTGGACGCCGCGGTCGGCCGCGAGCGACTGGGGAAGGGGAAGCGCGCGGTTAATCGCATCCAGGGTCGCCTGTTCCACGGCGACGATATCCTCGGAGGCGAAGATCCCCTGGTCTTGCACGACCGGCGTATCGGCGGCCGGCATGCAGTCGCACTCGGGCTGGACCTCCAGGGCAAAGTTCAGGAACACGACTTTGCCGGGATCGAAGGTGCGGAGCACGGCCTGAGCAGCTTCCGCGAGTGCCTGCTGGAACTCGTTTTCGCCGCGGCTCTCCAGGACGATCGCGCCCTGGGGGCACACCCGCTCGCAGCGCCCGCACCGCCAGCAGCGCTCGTCGAGGATCACGAGGTCGTCCCCTTCCTGGACGATGGCTCCGGTCGGGCAAACATGCAGGCAATCCAGGCAGAGGGTGCAGAGCTGGGGATCGCGCACCACCTTCGATTCGGGTTCGGCCGCGTGGATGTGGCCGCGGGCCTGCTTCCAGTCCCCGCTGCGGTCGCGTCCGGCGACACATCCCATAGCCAGGTTCTTGATCGCTCCACCGTACCCGGCCTGGATATGGCCCTTGCAGTGAGATACGACGACCATGCCGGGAGCATCGTAGATGGCCGAGGCCACGCGGATGGAACCGAGGATGGGGCCGGCCGGCACCACGAGACTGTCGTGGCCGAACAGGCCGTCGGCGAGGATCACGGGGCAGCCCAGCGACAGGGCGTTCAACCCTTCCCGATTCGCCACCTCGAGATAGTCCCATCCGGCGATGCGCACCGTATCGGTGACAAACGGCTTGGCCCCGATTCTGCGGAGCGCATCCACAACCTTGCGCAGGAAGATCGGGCGGACGATGCGGTGAGCCCCCTCGGAGCCAAAGTGTGTCTTGATCGCGATGTACTCCCCGGGCCGAAAGCGCTTCTCGAGCTCCAGCCGGTCCAGCAGCGCTTCGAGCCGACCGACGAGGCTGGCGCTGTACTCCCAGCGCGTGGCGCGGGCAGGGGTGTAGTAGACGATGGACATCGATATCCTCCCAGGAACGGGATATTGAATAGCCCTTCTGCGTGGATACCTCTTGGAGGTACCCCCACCGTGTGGGTTATTCTAGCACAACGCTGGGCGGAAACGCAAGTTGACATCCCTACTCGGTTTTGTTATAATCAAGGGTGCTGGCGTCCCAGGCCAGCAGTCCTGCAGCAGTCCGGCCAAGGAGGTGATGTGTCCCCACACGTTTCGCGGACGGAGTATCCGGCAGTAGCAAGCAAACCTCGAGTAAGGAGGGTCAGAGGATGAATGCGAAGAAGTGGCTGGCGATCATCGGTGTGGTGATGGTCGCAGCGATGGTGGTTCCGCTTTTGGCCGCTTGCGGGCCTACTCCGACGACTGTGGCACCGGCGACCAAGCCGCCGGAGCCGACCACTCCCCCGCCTCCGCCCACGGCGACTCCCGTTCCACAGCCGGTCGTGCTGCGCCTGAACCTGGGCACCGAGCCTCCGACGCTCGACCCGGCGCTGGCGACGGACACCACCTCGGTGGACGTGGACGAGCAGCTCTTCTTGGGCCTGACCGCCTACGACCCCGAAACGGCGGAGGTGATCCCCGAGCTGGCCACCTCCTGGGACGTCTCTCCTGACGGGCTGGTCTACACCTTCCATATGCGCAACGACGCCTACTGGATCCGCTACGACCCGGCCACCGACACCTTCGAGAAGATCCGCCCCGTCACCGCCTATGACGTCGAGTACGGCGTGCGGCGCACGGTGATGCCCGAGACCGCCTCCGACTATGCCTACGTGACCTACATCATCAAGAACGCCGAGAAGATCAACACGACCCAGGTGCCGACCGAGACCTACAACATCGAGGATCTGGGGGTGAAGGCGCTGGACGACTACACCGTGCAGTTCACGTTGGAGTATCCGGCGGGCTTCTTCCCGGCGATCGCGGGGATGTGGGTCTGCCGCCCGCAGCCGAAGGAGGCCATCGAGGAGTATGGGGCACAGTGGACCGAGCCGGGCAACATCATGACGAACGCTGCCTACGCCCTGAAGGAGTGGACGCACGACAGCCATATGACGTTGATCAAGAACCCCTACTACTACAAGGCGGATCAGGTTCAGATCGACGTCGTGGACTTTGTCATGATCACCGAGGCCTCGACGGCGTTTGCGATGTACGAGAACGGGGAGCTGGACAGCGCGGGTGTACCACTGGACGACCTGGACCGCGTGAAGGCGGACCCGGTGCTGAGCAAAGAACTGCACATCGCTCCCTACCCGTGCACCTACTACTACGGCTTCACGATCCCCAAGCCGCCGATGGATAACGTACATGTGCGGCGCGCGCTCTCGTACGCGATCGACCGCCAGGGCCTGATCGACAACGTGCTGAAGGGCGGCCAGCTTCCGGCACACACCTTCGCCTGCCCGGGGATCTTCGGGGCCCCTGTGGACGATATGACCGTGGGGATCTTTTACGATCCGGACAAGGCCAAGCAGGAGATGGAGGAGGCCGGCTACCCTGGAGGCGCCGGCTGGCCGGCGGTCACCCTGATGCACAACACCTCCGAAGCCCACGCCCGCATCGCCCAGGCGATCCAGCAGATGTGGAAAGAGACGCTCGGCATCGAGGTCAACATCGAGAATATGGAGTGGAAAGTCTACCTGAAGCTGCTCTCGGACGGCCCGGTAGAGGCGATGCCGCACATCTGGCGGCTGGCCTGGTGCGCGGACTACCCCGACGAGAACAACTGGGTGCACGAGGTGTTCAACACCGAAGAAGGGTCGAACCGCATCCGGATGAGCCGCGACGATCCGCAGGTCGGCAACCTGGTCAAGGAGTTCGACGAGACCACGATGGCTGCCGCTCGCGAGGCTGACCCGAACAAGCGAATCGAGCTGTACAAGCGCGCGGAACACCTGCTGGTCTACGAGATCGCGGGCATCGCGCCGATCTACTACTATACGACGGTGGCCGTGACCAAGCCCTACCTGAAGCGCTCTTACGCGCTGCTCGGCGGCGAGTGGATCGAGCAGTGGACGATGGAGCCGCACTAGCCGCGTCTCGGCTGCCCCCCGTGGCAGCCGGCCGTTGCGGGTTGGGCGGGCCTGGTGAGCCCGCCCAACCCTTTTGCCGGACATCTTGTGTTGGAGCCCACTATGGACGTACGAGGAAACCGACTGTTCTTTGGCGAGTTCGCTGCGGAAGAGCTTGCCGCCCGCTACGGTACTCCTCTTTATGTTTACGAAACCTCGACGATTGCCCGCCGGTATGCGGAGCTGGTGCAGCACATCCCCTACCGACCGCTGCGGATCCACTATGCCTGCAAGGCCAACTCGAACCTCGAGATCCTGCGCCTGGTACATCAACTGGGTGCGGGGGCAGAGACGGTGAGCCCCGGGGAAATCCGCCTCGCGCTCGCTGCAGGGTTTGCCCCCCACGAGATCCTGTTCACCTGCAGCAACATCGGGCGTGCGGAACTGGTGTATGTGCTGGAGCAGGGGGTGATGGTCCACCTGGACTCCCTGGGGCAGATTCGGCATGCGGGGGAACTCGCGCCGGGCCTCCGGGTTTCGCTGCGCATCAACCAGGGAATTGGGGCAGGCCACCATCGCCACGTGATCACCGGCGGACCCGAAAGCAAGTTCGGCATTCCGGTGGAGCTGCTCCCAGATGCACTTGCTCTGGCCGGCCGCTACGGATTGAAAGTCGTGGGGATCCACCAGCACATCGGTTCGAACGTGCTGGACGCGGCCATCCTGCTCGAAGCGATGGACGCCCAACTGAGGACGGCGGCATCGATCGCGGGGCTCGAGTTCATCGACCTGGGAGGGGGTCTCGGCATCCCCTACCGGCCTGAGGAGAAGCCGCTCGATCTGCCAGCGCTGGGAAAACAGATGTGCGAGTGTTTTGCCCGCTTCTGTGAGACGTACGGCCGGCCCCTGGAGATGATCCTCGAACCGGGGCGCTACTTGGTCGCAGAGGCGGGCACACTCCTGGCTACGGTGACGGACATCAAGCGCACGCCACACCGCAGCTTCGTCGGCATCGACTCCGGACTCAACCATCTGATCCGGCCGGCCCTCTACGGTGCCTACCACGAGATCGTGAACGCGAGCCGTGTGGAAGGCGATAGAGAAGTCGCGTGCGTCGCCGGCAACATCTGTGAATCCGGGGATCTCTTTGCACACGATCGGCTGCTTCCGCGTTTCCAGGAAGGGGACATCTTGGCCCTGCTGAAAGTGGGAGCGTACGGGTATGCGATGAGCTCGAACTATAACGCGCGCCCACGGCCGGCCGAAGTGCTGGTCGACGGGCACGACGTCCGCCTGATCCGGGAACGCGAATCGATCTAGGGTTGCGCAAGCCACCAGCCCGGTTTATAATGCGTTCGCGATGGGACAGCCTTGTCAGCAAGCGCCGCCTCGGTGCGGGAGTGCTACCGCAGGCGGGCTTGGGAGAGGTGCGCGATGGGCCACGCCATTGGAATTCGCCGTGAGGACAAGAGCCGCTGGGAGCGCCGGGTACCCATTACTCCCCAGGCAGTTTCGCGGCTGCGTAAGGAACACGGCCTCGAAGTTTACGTTCAACCCTCGCCGGTCCGCGTCTTCCCCGAAAAAGAGTTCGCCGCTGCCGGCGCCGTGGTGCAGGAAGACCTTTCTCCCGCAAAGGTCATCTTTGCCGTCAAGGAGATCCCTCCCCACGTCTTTGAGCCTGGGAAGACCTACGTCTTTTTCGCCCACGTGATCAAGGGACAACCGTACAACATGCCCATGCTTCGCCGGCTGATGGAGCTTGGGTGCACATTGATCGACTACGAAAAGGTCACCGACGAGCGTGGTCGGAGGCTGATCTTCTTCGGGTGGCATGCGGGCGTCGTGGCGATGATCGACAGCCTCTGGGCGCTGGGACAGCGCCTGAATTGGGAAGGCATCCCGAACCCATTTGCCCACATCCGCAACACATACACCTATCCTTCCCTTGCGGAGGCCCGGGCGGACGTGCGGCTCGCGGGGGAGCGGATCCGGCACGATGGCGTACCGGAAGCGATCGCGCCGATGATCGTCGGTGTCGCCGGGTACGGCAATGTCGGGCGCGGCGTGATGGAAATCCTGAGCGACCTGCCCGTTGAAGACATCCAGCCGGCCGATGTCGCTGCGGTGGCGCAGGACCCGCGAGCGTCTCGCCACGTCGTCTATCGCGTCGTCTTCAAGGAAGAGCACAGCGTGGAGCCTGTTTCGCCGGAGATCCAGTTCGACCTACAGGACTACTACCGGCACCCGGAGAAGTACCGCTCCTGCTTCGCCCGCTATCTTCCCTACCTGACCGTGTTGATGCACTGCAACTACTGGGATTCGCGCTATCCACGCCTCGTCACCAAGGCCGACATCCGTGCGCTCTACGCCTCCGGCCAGCCGCGGTTGCGGGTGGTAGGGGACGCGAGCTGCGACGTGGGGGGTGGTATCGAGTTCAACGTCGGATGCACGGAGCCGGACCAGCCGGTGTACGTCTACGACCCGGAGACGGACACCGCGACCTTGGGCGTCGCGGGGCACGGCCCCGTGGTGCTCGCCGTGGACATCCTTCCCAGCGAGCTTCCCCGAGAAGCCTCCGAATACTTCAGCGAGATCCTTCTCCCGTACATCCCGGCCATCGCCCGGGCCGACTATACCGTTCCCTTCGAAGAGCTGAATCTTCCGCCGGAGATCCGACGGGCGGTCATCGTATACCGGGGCGAGCTCACACCCGATTACCGTTACCTGCGGGCATTCCTGGACCGGGCTCCCGAATCGTCGGAGCTGAAGGTCCATTGATGGACTACGTGGCTCGATGAAGCAGCAAGAAGGAGGACTCGGTGAAAAAGGTCGTCGTCTTCGGAGCAGGATTGGTTGCCGGAGCCCATGTCCGGTATCTCCTGGACCACGGCTTCCAGGTCACCGTGGCCAGCCGTACGGTGAGCAAGGCCCAAGAGCTCATCGGCGATCATCCGAACGGACGGGCTGTCGCTTTCGACATCGAACGAGAAGGTGACGCACGCCTTCGCGAAATCGTGGAGGCTCACGATCTTGCCGTGAGCCTGCTGCCGTTCGTGTACCACCCCCGTGTCGCTCGGGCCTGCATCGAGGCCGGAAAGCACATGGTCACCACGTCTTATGTGAAGCCGGAGATGCAGGCACTGGATGCAAAGGCGAAGGCTGCGGGGGTCACCGTCCTGAACGAGATCGGCGTCGATCCCGGGATCGACCATATGACTGCGATGAAGGTGATCCATCGGGTCCAGCGGGAGGGCGGCCAGATCACGAGCTTCACTTCCTACTGCGGCGGGCTGCCTGCCCCGGAGGCGAACACGAACCCGTTCGGCTACAAGTTTTCGTGGAGCCCGAAGGGTGTCCTTCTCGCGGGCAAGAACTCGGCCCGCTTCCTGCGCGACGGGCAGGTCGTGGAGATCCCGGGCGAACGGCTCTTCGACCATTACTGGACCGTCCCCGTGGTCGTCGAAGGAAAGCCGATGGACTTTGAGGGATACCCGAACCGCGACAGCCTCCCCTACATCCAGACCTACGGCATCCCGACGACGCGGACGATGTTCCGCGGCACCCTGCGGTACCCCGGCTGGTGTGCGACGATGAAAAAGATCGCGGAACTCGGGTTGCTCGACGAGACCACACAGCCCGACCTCGCCGGCCTGACCTATGCCGAATTCCTGGCGCGTCAGATCGGCGCGAAGAGCACCGTCAACCTCCGTGCCCAGGTGGCTGCCTATCTGGGCATCGCGATCGATTCTTTCGTGCTGGACAATCTGGAGTGGCTCGGGTTGTTCACGGACCATCCGCTGCCGGCGGGGCAGAACAGCCCGATCGACATCCTCACGGCCACCATGCTGGAGAAGATGCGGTACGCCCCGGGCGAGCGGGATATGCTCGTGCTGCAGCACGAGTTCATTGCCGAATACCCCGACCATAAGGAGCGGATCACCTCCACGATGATCGACTTTGGCATCCCCTACGGCGACACGAGCATGAACCGCACTGTCGGGCTGCCTGCAGCCGTCGGAGTGCGCCTGATCCTGGAGGGCCAGATCACGACACGCGGGGTACTCGTCCCGGTCCTCCCGGAGATCTACGAGCCCGTTCTGGAGGAGCTGGGCCGACTTGGTATCCACTTCCAGGAAACGTGCGAACGCATCTAGCCCCCAAGAGCATCGCTGGGCCGCAGCACTGCTGCGGCCCCCTTTTTTGTCGGGCCATTTCACGAAATCAAGGAAGGGACAACCTCCCCTCTCCCAACCCGGGCAAACCCGGGTCGCGAACCAGCAGTCGCCTACCGCTCCCGGGCAGATCCTCGGTTCTTGCGCGCGGCGCGCCCCGAGAGCCCTTTGACGAATTGCGCCACGACTTCCATAGTCGGATCGGTCTCGTCGTTCAGGATCTTGCGTCCGAGC
>JBMFPK010000029.1:0-14456 GCA_049969155.1 Chloroflexia bacterium
GAAGTTCTTCGATGAACTCTTCTTCCTCCTCTTCCAGTCCTTCTTCCAGCTCTTCCTCTTCCTCGATTTCCTCCTCTCCTTCCTCCAGCCCTTCTTCCGTCTCCTCTTCCTCCAGCTCTTCCGGCAGCTCGGCTTCGAACGCCTCTTCCAGCCTCAACCCGAGGTCGCGGATGTAGGGTCGCACCAGTTCGCGCTCCGCTGCCGGCAACGGCGGGAAGGAGAGCCGCCCCACCAGTCTTGGGTGCTGGTAGATCTCCCGGATGAATACCTTCACATCATCCTCGCTGCATTCCGCGACCGCAGCTGCGTAGCGGTTCCCGATTTGGATGAACTGCGCCAGTCGGTGCCCCACGCGAGGATCAAGCCTGCCGAGCGGAGTCCCATCGGCGGTCTTGACGATGACGTTGTGGCCTTCCGGTTCTAGCCGGAGGATCTCTCCTCGGCTCAGCCGATGGAGCACGGCCGGGGGAGCGACGCCGCGCAGCGGGACCACCGCGGACTTGCCCGATTCGCTGATGAACAGGTCGGGCAAGATCTGCTCGCGCTCCCGCGCTCCCTCCTGGCCCTCGGAGGGAGCCCCCTTGAGGAGGGAGGTCAAACGCTCGCGGTTCTTCCGCGCGATCCGGTTGTACGGGTCGAGTTCCAGAACCCTTCCGTAAGCGGCGTAGGCTTCGTCGTAACGGCGAAGTTCGAACAGCGCCTTGCCTAGGCGGTTCAGGGCTTCGACGTTGTCCGGGTCTCGCTCGAGGATCGCGCGGTTCAAGCGTACCGCTTCTTCCCAGCGTCCCTCAAGGGCCAGGCGGATTGCCTCTTCTTGCGGATCTCTTGTCGACATGGTTTTCTTGCTCACCTCGTGAAAGGTTCGTCTTTGCGCTGGAACGTGGGCTCTTCGAACCGTTCCCCCTGCAAGGACCAGGGCCCGGTCTGCGTAACGTGGACCTGGACCATCTCTCCCCGTCGCGGCATAGGGTCCACGAAGAAACACCACTTTCCCTGGGGCGTCCGTCCCCGCCACTTGGCGCGGTGGAGGTCCTCGACCAGGACCGGGAGGACTTTTCCCAGGTAACGCGCGTTGATCTGGGCCGCGATCGTCTCCTGGAGTTGCTCCAGTTCCTGCCTTCGCCGCTCTTTCACCTCCGCCGGTACGTCGTCCGGGAGACGCGCCGCTGCGGTGCCGGGGCGAGGGGAGTAGATGGCCACGTGGACGACGTCGAAACGGATCTCCTCGAGCAGCCGACGCGTGCCCTGGTACTCCTCTTCTGTCTCCCCTGGGAAACCGACGATCACATCAGTCGAGAGGGCCACTTCGGGGATGATCGCGCGGATGCGGTCGACGAGCCGTCGGTACGCTTCAACGGTGTACGGCCGGCCCATGCGGCGGAGCAGGCGGTCGTGGCCGGCCTGGGCGGGAAGGCTGATCTCAGGGCAGACCTTCGGCAGCTGGGCGACCGTTTGGATGAGTTCTTCCGACATATCCTTGGGATGGGAGGTCAGGAACCGGATGCGCCACAGTCCCTCGATTTCGTGCAGAAGCCGCAGCAGGTCAGCCAGCGTCGGCCGTTCCGGCAGGTCGTGCCCGTAGGCATCGACGTTCTGCCCGAGCAGGGTGATTTCGCGTACCCCCTGCGCGACCATGCAGTGCGCTTCGGTCAGGATCTCCTCGACCGGCCGGCTCCGCTCCCGTCCTCGGCGCAGCGGCACGATACAGTAGGTGCAGTGGCTGTCGCAGCCGTAGATCACCGGCAGGAATGCGGTGACCGGGCGCTGACCGCTGGCCAGGTGTGGGACACAAGAAGCGTCCACGGGACGGGGGCCCGGGAACGCAACCAGCACCTCCTCGAGCGCCGACGGCGGGAAGAAAGCGTCCACCATCGGGAACCGGCGGGCGAGATCGTCCGAGGGCTGGGTGCCCACGAGGCACCCCATCAGCGCGATCCGCATTTCTGGACGCCTCCGCTTGAGCCCCGCCAGTGCCCGCAAGCGCGCCAGAGCGCGGCGTTCCGCGCTCTCCCGCACGACGCAACCGTTCAGGATGATCAGGTCGGCTTCCTCCGGCGGCGCCGGTTCGTGGCCGGCCAACTGCAGCGCAGCCGCAAGCCGGTCCGAATCTGCCCGGTTCATCTGGCAGCCGGAGGTCCAGATCGAAAACCGCACCCTTGCCCTCCGCTGGCCCTGAACAGGCCCCTTCAGAATCGCAGGCATTATACCCGACAGCCGGGGGAAGCGCAACTTTGACATCGCCCCCTTTCTGGCCTATACTTGCCCTGGAGTCTTACCTGGAGGTCCGATTGAAGTCCCGCTATACGCTGGGAGCGTTGCTGGTACTCCTCCTGCTCGGATTCGTCCCGTGGCCGCGTCCTGCCCTTCCCCAGGGGCGCCCGGACCCGAAAGCCCTTTCGGGTCCCACCCGAGTGCCGCAGGGCGTGTGGGTGGGGGACCTGCCTGTGGGAGGGCAGGACCTCGATCAGGCGCGTGCGGCCCTGAGCCGCTTCGTGGAGGCCAAGTTCCTGCAGCCGCTCCGGTTGGAGTTGGGGGAGGAGCGCTTTTTCCTGGATCCGCGCGACGCAGGGGTGGCGGTGGACGTGGAGGACGTACTGGCGCGGGTGACCGCCGGTTCTGTGGGCGCCCTGTTTCCCGGTGGGATCTACCTGCCCCTCTCGCCGCACTGCGACGATTCGAGTCCATTCGCTCAGCCACGGCGTGCCGTCATACCGCTCCAAGCAGCGGTAGACGAAGCAGCCGTACGCAGGCTGCTGGAAGGCATCGCGGCCCGATGGGATGTGTCGCCGCTTCCGGAACGCGTGTTGGAGCTCACCTCCACGGAGATTCTGGCCGTCCAGGGGATCGCGCCTGCTGGGGACGAGGAAAGCGGCCTGGTGCCGGTCTTTGTCGCCGGGCAGCCCGGACGGCGCCTGGACCTGGAGCGCGCGGTTCCGCTTGTCGTGGGGGCGCTCGAGCGAGGCGAACCTCGTGTGGTGCGTCTGCCTGTGGAGATTCTCCCTGCTCCTCCGCGGGATCCGTGGCTCCTTTCCGAGGTGCTCTCCCGCGAGGCAGCGGGCATGCCCGGAGTAGCGGGGGTCTATGTGCAGGATCTTCGGACGGGCCAGGAGGCCGGCCTGAACGAGGATGTTGTCTTTTCCGGTGCCAGCGTGGTCAAGATCGCCATCATGCTCCTGGCGTACGCCAGGAGCGACAGCCAGCTGGCTTCGTACGTGGCCCGCGATCTGATGGAGATGATGATCTACAGCGACAACGATGCGGCGAACCGCTTGCTTGCCTTCGCGGGGAGGGGAGATGCCGTGCGTGGGGCCTTCGAGATGACGGCCATGCTGCGCATGCTGGGGCTGGAGCGCTCCTTCCTATGTAGCCCCTACGGGGACCCGGGTCGCGGTTGGTGCGATGCCGATCTGCCAGCTGTGCGAATGGCCGCAACGGCGGATTCGCCGAGGACGGATCCGGACCCCGACCTGCAGACCACGCCGCGGGAAATGGGTCTCCTGCTCGAGGCGATCTATCGGTGTGCCGGGGACAGTGGACCGCTCCTCGAGCGCTTCCCGGGACAGATCGAACCTCGCGAGTGCCAGGAGATGCTCGCCCTGATGGAGCAGAACGCGGACACGGAGCGGCTCGTGGCCGGCCTTCCGCCGGAGGTGGAAGTGGCGCACAAGAGTGGCTGGATTCCCGACATGAAGGCCGATGCGGGGATCGTCTTCGGCCCGACCGGCCCATACGTCGCTTCGATCTTTGTCTGGAGGGAAGGGGCCCTGTCCGACGAGGAAGGCAACCGGTGGATTGCCCGCCTTTCTTCGATCGTATACTCGTTTTTCAATCCTCTGCGAACAGTTCCGGTGCCTGCTGAGGCCGCCAACGCACCTGACAATCCAGGTGGCTGACAACCGGCTCGATCTCCTGGGCGGCCGGCCCAATCAGCCCCTGCAGGCAAGATAGAGCCTCCAGTGCCGTTTCCTCGTCGCAGCCCAACAGGATCAGCGAGCCCGTTTGCGCAGCGCGTTGCAGGCTCTCCGTGGTCAGGCGCAGCGACAGGCGTTGGGAGCCCCAGGCGTGAAAGTAGAGCTGCGCCTCCGGTGTGCCGCCTTCCCGCAGATCGATGCGCAGGTACGAGCCCGGTGGAGCCGTAGGGACGCCGATGCGTCCCAGGTTAAAGAAGGTGTAGGTGCGGTGCCAGCCGTGACGGCTCGGCCATTCCTCTTCGGGTGGCACGCTCAGCCGTACCAAGCGGACGCGGCGGCTCGGCTCGCTGGCCGAGGCAACGCGCAGGATGTGGCCCCGGCTCGTCTGCGGAGGGGTGACGTCGTGGAGCAGGATATCGGGCGGGTGGTTTAGCATGAGGATGAGGGCGCGCCGCAGGGCCCCGAACGGCAGCGTCGCCGTGTATTGGGGCAGCTCCTGCCCGGCGAGTTGTTCGCCCCGCTCGATCCGTTCCAGGCGGACCGGGGTAGCCAGGCTGCAGAGGAGATCTTTCTGCAGGTCGTCGAACGATGTAGCGCGCAGTAGGGGGGCCTGTTCCGTGCGCAAGGTGCGCCCGAGTGCATAACCGAACACCCCCTCCTTGCGCGGCGGCTCGTTGCGGATGGTGACGACGCGCGCACCCTGGGGGAGGTACGGGCCGGCTGCCTGCGGCGTGATCTCGTAGGCCCGGCGCGTGCGCAGCAGGTGTCGCCACACGCGCACCGGGAGCGGGGGAAGCGGCTCGAGCGGTTCGAGCCCGAGGAGTTGCGCGATGTTCGTCACCCGGGCTGCGGAAAGCTGCTCGGAACCGTCGAGCAGGGCGTCCAGCCAGGCATCTCCGTCTGCGATCGGCTCCAGACGGCCGACGTCGACGAAAAATGTCCGGCTCAGCTCGATCCCCCAGGGATCGGTGGTGCGCAGGAAGACCTTGCGCAGGCTGTCGAGGCTCTGCTCCGGATTGGAGACGATGCAGTCCAGCCACGTACAGACCAAGGAAAGTCCGTAGACGCGGGGATCGTCGATCTTGATCGTGCCACCTTTCAGGGGATCCGGGGCCGGCACATCCTCGACATGGGCCACGCCGCCGTAGGCGAGGAGCGCTTCCTCCCGCAGGGAGAGGATACGGTGGATGTCCGCAGGAGGCTCGGCGGCGACACGCTCGCCCGAGATCGCCTTCACGGTCTCGAGCATCTCGGCGACCAGCGCCAGGGTATCCTGGTCCGAGGCAAGCAACCGCTCCAGGTACTGCTGCAGGACCCGCTTAAAGTTCTCGTAGGAGGCCAGACGTCGCTCGAGTTCTTCCAGCCCTCCGTGCGGCTCGGCCATCGTTCCTCCCTCGGCAAGCCTGGATAGGGAAGCGCTTGCGCCCCCTATTCTACCATATCTGCGGGAAGGCCGCGAGAAGCCGTCGCTTCAGGGCGATGAAGGCGGGGCTGGTCACCACGTCGCGGCGCCGAGGGCGGGATAGGCCGATCGGCAGTTCCAGGGAAACCGTCGCTGGGCGAGGTGTGAGGACATAGACCCGGTCTGAAAGAAAAACCGCTTCTTCGACATCGTGCGTCACGAAGAGGATGGTGTGGCGAAAGCGCTCCCAGACGTCCAGAAGCCAGCTCTGCATCTCCGCCCGGGTGAGCGCATCGAGCGCGCCGAACGGCTCGTCCAGCAACAGCACATCGCGGTGGCACAGGAACGTTCGGAGGAGAGCGGCCCGCTGACGCATCCCTCCGGACAGCGTCGAAGGGAGGTTCCGTTCGAAGCCCTGCAGTCCGAAGAGGGGGAGAAGCTGCCGCGCCTCCTCATAGGCTTTCTCTCGCGGGACGCCGGCGATCTCCGGGCCGAGGACAACGTTGTCCAGGACATTGCGCCAGGGGAGCAACAGGTCCCGCTGCGGCATGTACGCGAAGAGCCCGACCTTGCCGGTCACATCCTGGTCGTCCAACAGGACCCGCCCCTCGTCCGCCGGCTCCAGACCACAGACGATGTTGAACAGGGTGCTCTTCCCGCAGCCGCTGGGGCCGATGATCGAAACGAACTCCCCCGGAAAGGCCACGAGGTCGATCCGCTCCAGCGTGGGCAGGTGGCCCCAGCGGCCCCAGAAGGCTTTGCGGATCCCCTGCAGCACGAGTTTGGGGTGTTCCACGCGCGTACTCCGTTCGCGGGGGAGAGGCCGGCCGTCGCTCCGGCCCTTCCTCCACAACAGTGCTCAGCGGGGCGGCAGGAAATCGTTCGTGAAGGCAGCCATCGGGTCGATCGCCTTGGGCAGCAGCCCGTTTGAGTAGAGCCAGTCCGCAAACGCCTGCCACACCTCCGGCTTCTGCCAGCCCCACTGCGGCGCATCCGCCTGATAGCGTGGGCTCAGCCAGGCCTGGCTCCGCCGCACCAGCTCCGGGTCGTTTTCCGGCGCATAGCGCAACAGGATCTCCGCCGCTTCATCCGGATGTGCGATCGCGTACTCGTAGCCCCGTGCGGTCGCCGACATAAAGCGACGGACGATCTCCGGCCGCTCGGCGATCGTGGTTTCCCCAGCGATGATGACCGGGGTGTAGTAGTCCGGGATGCAGCTTCCGTAGAGCGGGATCGTGTTCAGTTCGATGCCACGGAGCTCGGCCTGGATGCCGTCCCAGGCGAGGAAGATCCAGATGTAATCGACCTGCTTGTTCACGAGTGCCGGGAAGGCGTCGAACCCGACGTCCACAAACTCGGTCCGGGCAAAATCCCCACCGTCGCAGCGCATCAGTCCTTCGATCACAGGCGGCTCGAGCGGGAGTCCGTAGGAGCCGTACCTTTTCCCTTCGAAATCCTTCGGCCGCGTGATGCCGGACTCTTTCAGGGCGGCAAACGCGGAGGTGTTGTGCTGGATGATCGCCGCCAGAGACACCACCGGGATGTCGTTGGCCCGCGCGACGGTCACTTCCTCCTGGAACGAGACGCCGAACTCGGTGTGTCCTGCGGCGACCTGCCGCAGCGCGGCTGCGGGGTCGGCCGGGATCTGGATGTCGACCGTCAGGCCTTCCTCAGCATAGTATCCCTTGTCTTTGGCGACATAAAAGCCAGTATGGTTTGTGTTCGGCACCCAGTCAAGCGAAAGGGTGACCTTTGTCGGCGTCGCCGTAGGGGGCGGGAATGTGGGCAATGGCGTCGACGTGGGCGCGGGACAGGGTGAGGGGGTGACGGGCTGAGGTGCCGGCCCACAGCCGATCCAGATGGCTGCCAAGAGGCCCACACAGACAGCTAATCGGATTTTCTGCCACATGGTGCACCTCCTCGAGTTGCCTCGGGCGCTCGGCAGGGTCCCGAGGTTTGGATCAACGTTCGCGTGGCGCGAAATGCCAAGGGAGTGCCACCCGCTCCAGGCCGGCGACCAGCAGGAACAGGACGATGCTCAGAAGCGAAACCACCGCGATGCCGGCGAATTCCTGGCCGAAGCGCATCGCATTGTGCGCCCGGCGCATAAAGATCGCCAGGCCTGTGCTGCCCCCCACCCACTCGCCGATCACCGCGCCGATCACCGCGTAGGTGACGGCGACCTTGAGGCCGGAGAAGAACGAGGGGAGGGCAGCTGGGAAGCGTACCTTGGTGAACAGCTGCCAGCGCGTGGCACCCATCGTACGCAACAGGGCGATCCACTCCGGGTCCGCAGAACGCAGGCCGTCGGCGGTGCTGATTACGATCGGGAAAAAGCAGACGAGCGCAACCACAAAGACTTTCGGACGGATGCCGTACCCGAGCCAGAGCACGAGCAGAGGCGCGATGGCGATAATCGGGATGGTTTGGGAGACGACCAGCAGCGGATAGATGACCCGGCGGAGGAACTCCGACGAATCGACCAGGAGTGCGAGTACCAGCCCCGTACCCACCGCAAGCAGGAACCCCAGCAGAGATTCCTGGAGCGTCTGGAGCGTGTGGGTAGCCAGTCCCAGATGCCTCCAGGCATAGACCCCGTCCCGGAGGATCTGGATCGGGGAAGGTAGGAGCCAGAGCTCCACACCCCCTATCCATGAAAGGGACTGCCAAAGCAGGACCAACAGAGCCAGAAACCCCGCCGCGGGGAGCTGTTGCAAGAGTCCCCTCAGATGCCCTGCTCTGGACCGGGGCCGAGGAGACCACACGGGTTGTTCGCGGTTCGAAGCGGTCATCTGCACCTCCAAGTCAACGGGTTCTTTCCAGCAGGTGCACGACGAGGAGCAACCCGTCAGCGACGGAGATCCGGGCTTCTGTCCCTATGAGCACGTTGCTGATGCCGCGGCCGATCCCGAATCGCAACGTCCCGCCGCTCAGGCTCCACTTGAGCCCGGAAGTGCGCACGCCGTCCACGTCCCCGGCAAAGGGAAGAAGGGACACTGTCTCGCCCGGAGCGCCCTGAAGCGCGCGTTCCTCGCCCCCACGTACCAGAAACGCCTCGAAATCTGCGCCCAGGACACGCACCCTGCGCCCGGAAAGAGCCGGATGGGCGAGCAGCTGCAGGTTTGCGATCGCCTGGTCGGGCCGGCCTCCCCACGCCCCGGCCACCAGGATCTCCGATGCGCCCGACTGCGCCGCAAAGACCAACGCCAGCTCCAGGTCTGTCTCGTCCTTTGCGCTGGGGTAGCGGATGACCTTTGCGCCGCTTTGGGCCAGCCAGTGCGCCGTTTCCGCGTCGAGCGAGTCTGCGTCGCCCACCACAAAGTGTGGAACCAGCCCCAGGAGGCGGGCGTAACGCGCGCCCCCGTCGGCGGCCACAATCAGGTCCACTTCATCGAGCTCGTGCTTCCAGCGCCCCAGTTCTTCGGCCATCCCGTTGCATAGGATCAGCGCCCGCATGCTTTTCTCCCAAAGAAAACGCCACCCAGCGTCTGGGTGGCGATGCGACGGTCCTCGTCATCCCTCCGCTGGCATTACCCAGATCAGGTCATGGGGTCGTCGGCGATGCCGGCCGACCTCTCAGCCGGGGCTCACCCGGCTCCCCCCGCGAGCCCGTGCTTCCGTTGTAGAAGTCTGCTTCGCCCTGCCTCCCGGCGCCCTGCGGTTATGGGCTCAGATCGTCAGGCAGGTCAGGGTATGGTTGACGCCGTCCAGCCCGTGGATCTGATTCATCACCAGCTTCCCGACCTCGTTCGGATCGCGCGTTTCCACGACGATGATGACATCATAGGGGCCTGTCACGGCGTCCGCCGATGTCACACCTGGCATCTTGCGCAACGCCTCGACCACCTGCTGCGTCTTCCCGATCGCTGTCTCGATCAGCACGTACGCCTTGGTCGCCATCGCCGTTTCCTCCTTGGTTGCAGACCTTACTCCACCCGCAGTCGGCCGCACAGCACGGTCACCGCGGTGCCCCCGATCCGGGCCTGGGCTGGCTGGTGCTGTGCGTTCAGCGCCAGATGCAGCTGCACCCGGCCGTGGCGTTCCAGGCAATCGCCCTGCGCGCCCCAACAGGTCACCTCTGCACCCGACGCCGGGAGCCGGCCGTGCGCGAGCAGGTAGGCGCCGACCGCTGCATGCGCGGTTCCCGTCACCGGGTCTTCCGCGATTCCCAGGCCGGGGGCAAAGTACCGGATGTGCCACTGCGACCCTTCGTCGTCCGGCTCATCGGAGAAGCAGATGAACGAGGTGATGTCCGCCTCCAGACCCAGACGGCTCAGTTTCCTCAGATCCGGGCTCAACTCGAACAGCGATGCGCGTCGTCGGAACGGGACGAGCAACGACATCCCGTCCTGCGCGAGCGGTAGTTCCTCCGCCAGTACTTCTCGGGATACGAGCAGCGCCTCACACACCGCTTCGCGCGCTAGAGGTGCTGTCTCCAGTTGCGGCAGCGGGACCTGCACGAAAGGTCTCATTTCGCCCTCGTGATAGGTCAGCCAGGCTGCCCGCAGGCCGGACAGCGTCTCGACGGCCAGTTGGGTGGGTTCGCTGTAGCGGCCACTCTCCGTCAGGACGTGGAGAGCAGCCAGGGTCGCGTGCACGGAGAAAGGCAATTCGCAGTTTGCCGTGTACCAACGGATCGCGAGGTCCGCATCGGGGTACGACGGGGGCAGAACGAAAGCGGTTTCCCATCCCCCGAGCTCGCGGGCCACGGCTGCGCGCCTGCTGGAGTCCAGGTCGCCGGCGTCCAGGACGACCCCGGCCGGGTTCCCCCGAAACGGTTCGTGCGTGTAGACATCCACGACCCAGTAGTCGATCCAGCGCGCATCACCCACGGCTCACCCCCGGCCGCTTTTACTGGGAAACCCTCCCGGTTCCGTTGTTTCCATTATACCTGGTCGAAAACGAATTATCAAGTCATGCTTCCCGACGTGTCTGGGTGCGCGTTCCGTTTGCGGTGCGCGAGTTGCCCGGACAAGGGGAGCGAGTTCTTCGATCCTTGGCAACTGGTGACACACTCGCGGGCCAAGGAGATGGTCCCGGCCGCGCAAGAGAGACCGGCCCGCTTGCGACGCCATCACGATAAGGTGCTTCCCCCTTTCGATCGTCTTTTCCCAAGCGCTGCATCGCCGAACACGATGGTCTACCCCCGCGAATCGCCGCCCTTATCGGTCTCCCACCTACCCAGGAGTTCTGAATGGACCGTCAGTCCGGAAAACGGGCGCGTCGACGGGATAGGGGCCCTACGGTCAGCGGCGCAGGCGCACCAGGAGGCGGAGAAGAGGCGGTGAAACGAGCGAGATGGCACCGTTCGGGCAGACCTCGTGACAGCAGTAGCAGCGGATGCAGGCGCGATCGTCGATCCAAATCCTGTCGCCCGCATCCTGCGCAGCCTGCGCGGGGCAGGCCTCGACACACGACCCACAGTGGGTGCACCGCTGCGTATCCACGATGGGGCGGCGTGCCGCATGCCGCAGGAGGACCTTTCGCAGCCCCGGCCCCAGCCCGAAGGGCACCAGCCGGTCCACCAGCGGCGGACCGCTGGCCGGCCGCCGGAACCCAGACACCTTCACGGCTTCCAGGTGTTCCCCCAGCTGTTCGATATCTTCGAACCGCCCGCTCCACAGCCCGCGCTCCTTCCCGCGCCGCAACGTGGGCACGTCCAACACGGGAATTCCCACGACGCCCGCAGCTACAGCGTCCAACTCCAGGCTCGAGCTCGATGCGAGCACCAGCCCGATCGGGAACGGCGCTCCGGCGGAGGGCCCCTCGCCGTCCATTCCGACGACCGCGTCCATCACGACCAGCGCAGGGGCGGCCAGCGCGGCGATGTCCAGGAGTACGTCCGCAAAGTCATCCAGGCGCCCGCGCGTCAGGTGAAAGGTCATCTTCCGTATCCCCGGGATGAGGCCGAAACAGTTCTTCGTGGCACCCGTGAGCAGCGTCAGGGCGTGTGTCTTGAGCTTCGGCAGAGAGACGATTCGGTCGACTTCGGCGACCACGCGCATCACCTCGAAGCGACGCACCGTGCACCCCGGGGGCGCAGGCAGGTCGATGACCTCGGTGTCCAGGTTCAACGACGCGCCGGTCCGCGCGGCCACATCGGCCATCCCGGTTGCCTGGTACAGGCGGTGCAGCCCGGCTGGGGTGAAAGGGACGCTCGCTGGAGCGGAGTCGGCGATCACGACTGATGCACCGGTGGACTGCACCAGCCGCACCACCGCTTCGACGAGCGCGGGGTGCGTGGTGATCGCCCGCTCTGGGGGAGCCGGGCTGAGCAGGTTGGGTTTGACAAGGACTCGCTGCCCGGGCTGCACAAAGCGCTCGATGCCTCCCAGAAGGTCCACGACCTTCTGCACCGCCTGTGTCACGGTCGGAAGGTCATACGTCGGACAACGAGCCAAGGCCACCGCGCACATCTTTACCTCCTGCACCTCGGCCGGCTATTATACCCGAAGGTGCGGGTCCTGCCAATTGACAATGCCGATACCTTCTGCTACTATCGAGGCCGGTGCAGACAGAAAGGAGGCATGCAATGGCTTACCAAATTCCCGAAGATCTGCGCTATTCCAAGACGCACGAGTGGGCCCGTCTGGAGGGCGACACGGTGGTCGTGGGGATCACTGACTATGCACAGAGCCACCTAGGCGACATCGTCTACGTCGAGCTCCCGGAGGTCGGGGAGAGCTATGCGCAGGGAGCGACCTTCGGCGTAGTCGAGTCGGTGAAGGCCACATCCGATCTGTACGCCCCGATGGGCGGTACTGTCCTGGCGGTGAACGAGACGCTGGCAGACGATCCGGCCGTGATCAACCGGGACCCGTATGGCGAGGGATGGCTCGTGCGGATTTCCGTGGCAAACCCGGCCGAGTGGGAAACCCTGCTCGACGCCGTGGCTTACGCGCGTTTCCTCGAGGAAGAAGGAGGGCACTGATGGCCTACTCACCCCACACCGATGCCCAGCGCGAGGAGATGCTGCGGGCCATCGGGGTGGACTCGATCGCCGAGCTTTTCGCCGACGTTCCTTCCCGCTATCGCTTTCCATCCCTGCACCTGCCCGAACCGCTCTCCGAGCCGGAGATCCTCCAGGAACTTCAGCAAATCGCCTCGTGGAATGCTCACGTAGGGGAGTATACCTGTCTCCTGGGGGCCGGAGCCTACCATCACTACATCCCGAGCGTGGTCCCGGCGATCGTCGGCCGCTCCGAGTTCTACACGGCCTACACCCCTTACCAGCCGGAGATCAGCCAGGGCACGCTCCAGGCCATCTTCGAATACCAAACCATGATCTGCGCCCTTACGGGCATGGAAGTGGCGAACGCTTCCCATTACGACGGGGGGACCGCCGTTGCCGAAGCGCTGATCATGGCCTACAATGTGCTGAAGGGAAAACGCCGCAAAGTGCTGCTGTCGCCCACGTTGCATCCGGAGTACCGGGAAGTTTGCCGTACCTACCTCCGCGGAACAGGGATCGAGCTGACCGCGGACGAGGACCTTCGCGCGGACCTGGACGCCCTCGAGGCTGCGGTCGATGGCGAGACGATCTGCGTCGTGGTGCAGACGCCCACTTTCCTGGGCGAAGTCCTCGACCCTCGCAGGCTCCAGCGCCTGGCCGAGGCGGCACACACTGCCGGGGCCCTACTTGTGGTCGCGGTGGACCCGATCTCGCTGGGGTTGTTCGTGCCCCCGGGCGAAGTCGGGGCGGACATCGTCGTGGGTGAGGGGCAGGCACTGGGAAATCCGTTGAGCTTCGGCGGCCCTTACCTGGGGTTTTTCGCCTGCCGCAAGGCCGAAGTCCGTCGTATGGCCGGCCGCCTCGTAGGGCAGACGGTGGATGCGGAAGGGCACCGGGGCTTTGTCCTGACCCTCTCCACGCGCGAGCAGCACATCCGACGGGAGAAGGCGACCTCGAACATTTGCAGCAACGAGGCGTTGAATGCCCTGGCGGCCGCCGTCTACCTGGCGTGCCTCGGACGCCGGGGGCTGCGGCAGGTAGCCGAAGTGTGCTACCATCGCGCGCATTACGCTGCTTCGCGCATCGCGAAACTCCAAGGGTTCGAGTTGCTTTCCACCTGGCCGTTCTTCAAGGAGTTCGTGGTCCGCTGCCCGATCGCCGTGGAGGAACTGAACGACCGTCTTCTGGAGCACGCGTTCATCGGTGGGTTCGACCTGAGCCGCACCCATCCCCATCTGGAGCGCGCGATGCTCCTCTGCGTGACCGAGATGGTGCCGGTGTCCGAGATCGACCGCCTGGTACGGGTTCTCCCGGAGGTGGCGCGATGAGCGAACCGCTGATCTTTGAACGGAGCGTGCCGGGAAGGTGCGGCTGTTTTCTGCCCGAGCCTGGGGTGCCGCCGGCGCCTTTCCCGGAAGGCTTCCTCCGCAAAAACTTGCCCTTGCCGGAGGTGAGCGAGGTCGACGTTGTGCGCCATTACGTCCGTCTCTCCCAGAAGAACTATGGGGTGGATATCGGCTTCTATCCACTCGGTTCCTGCACGATGAAGTACAACCCCAAGGTGAACGAAGTGGCCGCTTCCCTCCCAGGGTTTGTCGGAACCCACCCTTACCAGCCCGCCTATACGGTGCAGGGGAACCTGCGCCTGATGTGGGAGCTGCAAGAGTTCCTGAAGGAAATCGGGGGCTTTGCCGCCGTGTCCCTGCAGCCGGCCGCCGGCGCGCATGGGGAGTTCACCGGAATCCAGATGATCCGCGCGTACCACGAGGCGCGAGGAGATCGTGGGCGCAACCTTATCCTCATCCCAGACTCGGCCCACGGCACGAACCCCGCCTCCTCCGCGATGAGCGGATATCAGGTCGTGGAGGTACGGTCGGACGCACGGGGCAACGTGGACCTGGAGGATGTGCGTTCAAAGTGTGGGCCGAACGTCGCCGCGCTGATGTTGACCAACCCGAACACGCTGGGCCTCTTTGACGAGCATCTGCTGGAGATTGTAGACCTGGTGCACGGCTGCGGTGCGCTGCTGTACGGGGACGGGGCGAACATGAACGCCCTGCTGGGGATCGCCAAGCCCGGACAGCTGGGGTTCGACGTGTTCCATTACAACCTTCACAAAACCTTCTCGACACCCCATGGGGGAGGTGGCCCCGGCTCTGGTCCGGTGGGTTGCTTGGAGCACCTCGCCCCC
>JBMFPK010000030.1:0-14447 GCA_049969155.1 Chloroflexia bacterium
CCGGTTCTCTTCGGAACCGGCGCGCCGGCCGCTGTGAGGTGAGCCATGCGGATCCCGGTGTTCACCCCAGAAGAAGCTCCCGAGCGACCGAAAGGACTCGAGTCCACCCCTGCGGCCCAGGTCGAGCCTTCACCGCCGGAACCCGACTATCGCGACCTGTACTTGCGCGCCCTGGCCGACATGGCGAACTTTCGACGGCGCATGCAGGAGCGGGCCGAAGAAGCGGTCGAGGCGGAACGGGCCCGGCTGCTGCGCGAGTTCCTGCTGCTGGGCGACGACCTGGAGCGCGCGCTTGCCTTCCAGGATCAGCAAGGGTTGCGGGAAGGGCTCCGGGCAACCTGGGAGGGATTCCGCCGTTTTCTGGAGCGAGAAGGGATCGAGGAAATCTCCTCCGAGGGCGAAACCTTCGACCCCGAGATCCACGAGGCGGTGGGCGTCGTCGAGGGAGAAGAAGGGGAATCGGGGAAGGTAGTGCAGGAGGTGCGGAAGGGCTATCGCTATCGCGGGCGCCTCCTTCGGCCGGCCCGCGTCATCGTGCGGCGCTAGAGGCGGCCCGGCTTCCCTCGGCCGAGCACACCGCGATCCCAGCGGCGACGGCGTGGGTGCGAAGGGCGATAGAGGGACAGTGAGAGGATCGGAGCAACGCGACAGCGTACTGCCCCGCCTCACGTTCCACAACCTTTAGGGAGCGGTCCCTTCCAGCGCGGCCAGCGCTTTCTCTATCTGGCGAAGCGTTTCCTCGAGCGCCACATCCACAGGGACGCGGCGGGTGGTCACGTTGTAGATGAGACCTTCCGTCGCGTCCCAGTACACCTCCAACCGGCGGCTTGTGGGTCTCGGACGCCCGGACAGCGCCTGCTCCAGGAAGGCGCTCAGCAGGGGGTCGCCCGAGAGGTCGATCTCCCTCCACGTCGGGATCGTGCGGGAGCGGACCACCAGGAGCCGCTGAAAGAGGGGACCGCCGAGGAACCGCAGGAGGTCGAGCGTAGCCTTCGGATGGTTGGGGAGCACCGCTGGGTTCACCAGGAGGATCTGACACCCCACGAAGGGGGCCGGCCATAGCCGGGTCGAGGACAGCATCGGGAGCCGCGCGACACCGAGTCTGCTTTCCCCCAAAGCCTGGACATAGTCCGAAAGGGCCCAGGAGCCGTTCACGGTCATGGCCACACGCCCAGCCTTGAAGCGCGCGTCCGCTTCGCTATAGCTGTCCGTCGCCACCACGCCGGGCGACGTGCGGACTTGGTAGAGCCAGAAAAGCCACGCCTTCGTCTCGGGGCTCCCGAGGAGGGAGTTTCCCTGCTCGTCGAAGAGCTGTCCTCCGAACGCGTGGAGGTAACCGATCGTGTTGTAGAAGCTGAGGGGGAAGGCCAGTCCGGCTTGCTCCTCCCCCGGCCACATGGCCGCGAGTTCGAGCAGACGGTTCGTGCTGGTGGGGGGATCCGGGATGAAGGCTTTGTTGTAGTAGAGGGCCACTGTCTCGCAGGCAAAGGGGACGCCATACCGCTCGCCGTTGTAACGCACTCCCTCCACGGCAAAGGGGTAATAGGCATCCCAGAAACTGTCCTCCAGAAGGTTTTCGAGCGAGACGATCGTGTGGCCATCGGCGAGGTAACCGATCCAGGAACTGCGCCCGATCAGCAGGTCCGGGCCCTCCCCGGCCAGCACGGCCTCCTGGTACTCGCGTAGGACCCGGTCCACCGGCACACGCCGCAAGCGCACCGTGACCTCCGGATCCAGCGAGCGGTAGTCCTCGAGCAAGGTGCGTACGATCGCCTCCTCCGACAGTTCCCAGGAATGCCACACCGTGAGCACCGTCTTGTCGCCACGGGGTGTCGCGGGAGCAGGGGAAGGCACCGCCGGCGAGGAGGAAGGCGAAGGGGGCGGCGCCGTCGTGCCTCCACAGGCGGTAACCAGGAGCAGCAGGACCACGATCCAGACCCGAGAGCGCATGGTGCCCCCATCTTAGCGCACCGCAGGTACCGTGTCAAACCGCGCGATTTTGTGATCCCGATCATTGGACAAAGCGCTGCTTCAGGTGTATAATGAACCGCAGCCTGGGCAGCAACGGGGCTGACCGGCCGGAAAGGGCCACAGCGGAGTGGCGGATCCGGGCTAGGCCCGCTTCAAGAGGGACACCGCCACCGCCGGGGAAGGTTTGCGGAACGGTGTCCCTTTCGTCCAGTCAAGGCACAAGGAGGAAACGATGCGGGAACTTCCGGCCAGTGTCGTCACAGAGACAGTGGCGCGCCTGTGCATGGAAGCCAACTACGATCTGGGAGCCGACGTCGTTGCCGCGCTCGAGGATGCGCTGCGGCGGGAAGAGTCGGAAACCGGGCGGGTTGTGCTCCAGCAGATCCTGGAAAACGCACGCATCGCCCGCGAGACCCAGATGGCGATATGTCAGGACACGGGGCTCGCGGTGGTTTTCCTCGACCTGGGGCAAGACCTGCACATCGTGGGCGGTGACCTCTACGAGGCGGTCCACGAAGGGGTGCGCCGCGGGTACCGCGAAGGATATCTGCGCAAGTCGGCGGTTCGCCAGCCCTTCTCGGCGCGCGTGAACACCGGGGATAACACCCCAGCGATCATCCACACGCGCATCGTCCCCGGGGACCAGCTTCGTATCACCGTGGCTCCCAAGGGTGGAGGGAGCGAAAACATGAGCCGGCTCGCCATGCTCACCCCTGCGGCCGGCCGGCAGGGAGTCATCGACTTTGTCGTCCGTACGGTCGATGAAGCCGGAGCGAACCCTTGCCCGCCCATCGTGGTGGGGGTCGGGATCGGGGGAACCTTCGAGCGTGTGGCGTTTCTGGCGAAACACGCCTTGCTCCGCGAGATCGGCACGCGGAACCCCGACCCGGAGCTCGACGAACTGGAGCAAGAACTGCTCGAGCGGATCAACCGGTTGGGCATAGGCCCCCAGGGCTTCGGTGGGCGGGTCACAGCGCTTGCGGTGCACGTGGAAGCGGAGCCCTGTCACATCGCCAGCCTGCCCGTGGCGGTGAACCTCCAGTGCCACGCCGCGCGGCACAAGGAAGCCGTCCTGTAGCAGCAAGGAGGGAATCGACCATGAAGCCCATTTCCACCCCACTCACCGAGGAAACGATCACGGACCTCCGGGCGGGTGACCAGGTGCTCATCACTGGGACCCTATATGTCGCACGAGATGCCGCCCACAAGCGGCTCGTGGCCCTCCTTCAGGAAGGCAAGCCTCTGCCGTTCGATCCCCGGGGGCAGGTGATCTACTATATGGGTCCGGCCCCTGCAAAGCCCGGACAGGTCTCCGGCTCGGCCGGCCCCACGACCAGCGGGCGCATGGACCCTTACACGATCCCACTCCTGCAGGCGGGCCTGAAGGGCATGATCGGCAAGGGGAACCGCTCGGAGGCTGTACGCCGGGCGCTCCAAGAATACCGCGCGGTCTATTTTGCGGCCATCGGCGGGGCTGGGGCCCTCATCGCCCGCTCGATCGTGGAGTCGGAGGTCATTGCCTACCCGGAGCTGGGTGCAGAGGCGCTGCTCCGGCTGCGCGTCGTCGACTTTCCGGCCATCGTGGTGAACGACATCTACGGCGGGGACGCATACGAGGACGGGAAAAGGGCTTTTCGACTGGAGTGAATCGGACGCCTTGACGGTCCGACCTTGGAGGGATGAACCATGCGACTGGTTCTGAATCCGTCCCGGTTGGGGAACGAACTCCTCCGCCGTGTGGAGGAGATGAGCGGCCAGGATGTCATGGCCTGTTACCAGTGTGGCAACTGTTCGGCCGGTTGTCCTGCCGCAGGAGCCATGGACCTCCTCCCCAACCAGATCATCCGACTGCTGCAGCTGGGCTGCATCGAGGAAGCGCTCCACGCCCGGGCCATTTGGTACTGCGCCGCTTGCCTTTCCTGTGAGGCCCGCTGTCCCAAAGGGATCGACCTGGCCCGCCTCACGGAGGCCCTGCGCACCTTGGCGCTGGAGCAGGGCATCCGTCACATCGCGATCGAGGAGTTCCCTCCGGAAGTGCTGGCGGAGATGCCCCAGCAGGCATTCGTCGGCGGGTTCCGCAAGTACTCCATCTGAGGGCCGGTAAGAAGGAGACCTAGAGATGGAGATCGCCTATTTCCCCGGATGTACCCTGAGCACCAAGGCACAGGGGCTCGACCGTTCCGCACGGGCTTCGCTGCAGGCCCTGGGGATCACGCTCCGCGAGATCCCGGAATGGAACTGCTGCGGCGCTGCTTTCCCGCTCACCAACGACGACCTGCGCCTGGCGGGCGCGGTGCGCAACCTGGTGCGGACCGTGGAAATCGGCCAGGAAGAACTCCTGGCCCTCTGCTCGACCTGCTACAACGTCACCAAGCGCGCCAACCGGCTGATGCGCGAGGACAAAGCCCGGCGCGACCGGATCAACCTCTTCATCGAGGCGGAGTACGACGGTCGCGTCCGTGTCCTCCACCTGCTCGACCTGCTGCGCGACCGGCTGGGCTTTGAGGAGCTCCGGCAGCGCGTCACGCGGCCGCTGGAAGGGCTGCGACTGGCCGCCTATTACGGTTGCTTCCTCCTCCGCCCGGCCGACGAGATCGCCCTGGATGACCCCGAAACGCCGCACCTGTTCGAGGATTTCCTTGCGGCCCTGGGGGCCGAGCCGGTGCTCTACCCGCACCGCGGGGAGTGCTGCGGGTCCTACCTGGCCGTCGGCGCGCCGGAGGTGGCGCGCGACGCCTCCTACCGCATCCTGCAGGCGGCGCGCCTCAACGGCGCGGACGCTCTGGTCACCAGCTGCCCCCTTTGCCACTACAACCTGGACCATCCCCAGCGGGAGATGGCCACGCGCTATCCGGGTTTCCGGCCGCTGCCCGTGTTCTACATCAGCCAGGTGCTGGGGATCGCCCTCGGGCTGGAAACGGACGGCTTCGGCTTCGAGCGGCATGCGGTCGACCCATCCCCGCTCCTGGCGCGCATTCCGGAAAAGGTGAGCACGCCATGAAGACGGACGGCACTCCGCGCGCCCTCGTGATCGGGGCCGGCATCGCCGGCATGCAAGCGGCACTGGACATCGCGAACGCTGGTTTCGAGGTCGTGCTGGTCGAGCGCCGGCCCTCCATCGGCGGGCATATGCTCCAGCTCTCCGAGACCTTTCCCACCCTGGACTGCGCCCAGTGCATCCTCACCCCGCGCACGGTGGAAGTGGGACAGCACCCCCGTATCCGCCTCTATACCTACTCCGAGGTCCTCGGGGTCGAGGGAGACGTCGGCCACTTTCGCGTCCGCATCCGAAGGCGGCCGGCCTACGTGGACTGGACCCGTTGTACCGGCTGCGGCCTCTGCCAGGAAAAGTGCCCGGCGCGGGTCCCGTCCGAGTTCGAGGAGGGGATCGGCCGTCGAAAGGCGATCTATACGCTCTCCCCACAGGCTGTGCCCAACAAGCCGGTGATCGATCCCGCTTCCTGCATCTATTTCCAGCGCGGCAAGTGCCGGGCCTGCGAAAAGCTCTGTCCGACTGGCGCGATCGCTTTCGACCAGCAGGAAAGTGTGTTGGAAGAAGAGGTCGGGGCCATCGTGGTGGCTGTAGGGTTCGGCCTCTACCCGCCTGCGCAGATCGGGGAGTACGGTGCCGGCGGGCTTCCCGATGTCCTGACCGGGATCCAGTTCGAACGGCTGCTTTCCGCCAGTGGTCCGACGACGGGGCAGATCTTGCGACCCTCCGACGGGAAAGAGCCAAAAGAGGTCGTCTTTGTGCAATGCGTCCGCTCGCGGGACCCCGAGCGCGGCATGCCCTACTGCTCGCGCATCTGCTGTATGTACACGGCCAAGCACGCGATGCTCTACAAGCACCGGGTGCACGACGGCCAGGCCTACGTCTTCTACATCGACATTCGCTCCGCCGGTAAGAACTACGAGGAGTTTGTCCAGCGCGCGATGGAAGAGGAGCGTGTGCTTTACATCCGCGGCCGGGTCTCCCGGCTCTTCCCCCAAGACGGAAAGATCATCGTCTGGGGGACGGACACGCTCACGGGCAAACCGGTCGAGATCGCTGCCGATATGGTTGTGCTGGCTACCGCGGTCGTCGCAGACCCTTCGGCCCGGGAGCTCGCCGGTATACTCGGGATCGAGGTCGACGAGCACGGTTTCTTCCGGGAGGCCGACGAGGCGATGCGGCCCATGGAGAGCACGCGGCCGGGGATCTACCTTGCAGGGGCAGCTCAGAGCCCCAAGGATATCCCGGATACCGTGGCGCAGGCCAGCGGAGCTGCGGCCAAGGTGCTCGCCCTCTTCCAGCGCTGGGCCCAGAAGGAGCAGGGCTGATGCGTCGGATCGGCGTCTTTATCTGCCACTGCGGCTTGAACATTGCCGGGACGGTGGATGTGGAAGCGGTGGCCGAGATGCTGCGCAGCCACCCCCACGTCGCCTATGCCACCACCTACAAGTATATGTGCTCCCAACCCGGCCAGGATCTGATCCGACAGGCGATCGCGGAGCAGAACCTGGACGGCGTGATCGTCGCCGCTTGCTCGCCGGCCATGCACGAGACGACCTTCCGAAAGGCGAGCGCGTCTGCGGGTCTGAACCCCTATTGCTGCGAGATCGCCAACATCCGGGAGCAGTGCAGCTGGGTCCACCAAGGCCAGCCGGCGGAGGCCACCTTGAAGGCGGCGGAAATCATCCGGACGATGGTCGCCAAGACCGCCCGGGACGAGCCACTGCACCCGCTCTCGATGCCCATCACACGCCGGGCCCTCATCCTGGGCGGGGGGCTTGCGGGTCTACAGGCCGCGCTGGATATCGCCGATGCCGGCTACCCAGTCGTGCTCGTGGAGCGAAGCGATCGTCTGGGCGGCAAAGTGGCAGATCTCTCGGGCGTCTACCTGAACTTCCGCGGGGGGCCGGAACTGATCGCTGAGAGGATCCGTGCTGCCCAGGAACATCCCAACATCGAGCTCCATCTGCAGACCGAACTGGCCTCCGTGGAAGGATACATCGGCAACTTCCGGGTACGCCTCAAGCCGGCCGGCGCACCCGACAGCGCCGCCGGGGAACCGCTGGACGTCGGCGCCATCGTGGTGGCCACCGGGTTCGACCTCTTTCCCATGCGGCTCCTGGGCGAGTACGGGGCGGGAACGTACCCGGACGTGGTGAGCGGACTCGAGTTCGAGCGCATGCTGGCCCAGCCGGATGGCCTGCGCCGACCTTCCGACGGCAGAAAGCCGAAGGAAGTCGTCTTTGTGCAGTGTGTTCGCTCGCGGGACCCGGAGCGCGGTGTCCCCTATTGCTCCCGCATCTGCTGCATGTACACGGCCAAACAGGCTCGCCTTTTTCGCCAACGCGTACCGGATGGACACGCCACCGTCTTTTACATCGATATCCGCTCCGCCGGAAAGGGGTACGAGGAGTTTGTCCAGGCAGCGATGGAGGAGGACGGCATCTTGTACCTCCGCGGTCGGGTGGCGAAGGTCTTTCCCGAGGGCGAGCAGATGCTCGTCTGGGGAGTCGACACGCTGAGCGGCCGGACCATCGAGGTCACGGCGGACCTCGTGGTGCTCGCCACGGCAGCCGTCTCCTCCCAGGGGGCCGTGGAACTTGCCCAGCGGCTCCGTGTGGGCACCGACGCGTACGGCTTTTTCAGCGAGGCGCACCCGAAGCTGCGGCCGGTGGAAAGCCTGACGGCGGGCATCTTCCTCGCCGGTGCAGCACAGGCCCCCAAAGACATCCCGGATACGGTGGCCCAGGCGAGCGGCGCAGCGGCGAAGGTGCTGTCCCTGTTCTCTCTGCAGGAACTGGTGCAGGAACCGACGGTCGCCTACGTGATCGAGGAGATCTGCGCCGGTTGTGGGATCTGCGTGGAGGCCTGCCCCTACGGGGCACGCGCCGTGGATCCCCGGCGAAAGGTGGCCACGGTCAATCCCGCGCTCTGCCAGTCGTGCGGGGCCTGTGTCGCCGCCTGCCCGAACAAGGCCTCGCAGGTGCACAACTGGAGCGCGGACCAGATCCTGGCGATGGTGGAGGCACTCGAGTTGTGAGACAATTGCGGTTCCAGACCCGGAAGCGTTTCTCGGCCGTCGGGGCACGGCCGGCCGAGAGGGCACAGCAGGAGTTCGGTGAATTGCTCGTCGGGTCGCGGGGCGGCTTTCCCCGCACAGGTCGGGGAAAGGTGCCCTTGGATCTCGGATGACCGGACCACGAGGCATCGGGATGATGGAAGACAAGGACGTCGTTGGTGCGGTATTGGTCGTGGGCGGCGGCATCGGAGGGATGCAGGCCGCGCTCGACCTGGCGAATTCCGGTTTCAAGGTCTACCTGGTGGACAAGTCCGCGGCCATCGGAGGGACGATGGCCATGCTGGACAAGACGTTTCCCACGAACGACTGCGCCATGTGCATCCTTTCGCCCAAGCTCGTGGAGTGCGGCCGGCACCTGAACATCGAGATCCTCACGATGGCCGAACTCGAGCGAGTGGAAGGGGAACCCGGGCGCTTTACGGCGTACGTGCGCCAGCGGCCGCGTTTTATCGACCTGAGCAAGTGCACCGGTTGTGGGGATTGCGCGGAGGCTTGCCCGATCGAGCTCCCGGATCCGTTCAACGCCGGCCTGTCAACCCGCAAAGCGACCTACAAACTCTACCCGCAGGCCACGCCGAACGCCTTCGCCATCGAAAAACGGGGAACAGCGCCTTGCCGCAACGCCTGCCCGATCCACCAGCGTGCCGAAGGCTACATCGCCCTCATCCACCAGGGCCGGTACGAGGAGGCTTACCGCACGATCCTGGAGGACAACCCGTTCCCGGCCATCTGCGGACGCATCTGCAACCACCGCTGCGAGGACGCCTGCTCACGCAGCCGCGTGGACGAACCGCTCTCCATCATGCGGCTCAAGCGCTTTGTCGTGGACTGGGTCTGGGCGAACGGCAATCCGGTGCCCTCGCTCCAGCCGAAGGCGCCCGAGGAACGGGAACCGCTTGGGAAAGTGGCGGTCGTCGGCGCCGGGCCGGCGGGCCTCACCTGTGCGCTCGACCTCGTGCGGCTTGGTTACCGGGTTACGGTCTTTGAGGCGTTGCCGGTCGCCGGCGGGATGATGCGCGTGGGGATCCCGGCCTATCGCCTGCCGTATGACCTCGTGCAGCGCGAGATCGACGCGATTCTGGCGCAGGGCGTCGAGCTGCATCTGAACACCCGGGTGGAGGACCTGGACGCCCTGTTCGATGCCGGCTTCCAGGCCGTGTTCCTGGCCGTAGGTGCGCATCAGGGACGGAAGCTTTCCATCCCGGGTGCGGACCTGCCGGAAGTGCTGCTGAACACCGAGTTCCTCCGCGAGACGGCCCTTGGCCGGCCGCCCGATCTCACGGGAAAGCGAGTGCTCGTGCTCGGGGGCGGCAACGTGGCCATGGACTGTGCCCGCACGGCCCTCCGGCTCGGGGCCCGGGAGGTCGGGGCCGCCTGCCTAGAATCCCGTGGGCAGATGCCCGCCCACCCCTGGGAGATCGAGGAAGCAGAGGAAGAAGGGGTACGGATCTTCCCGTCGCGCACCTTCCTGGAGATCGTCTCCGAGGATGGGCACGTAGCCGGCGTACGGTGCGCGGAGGTGGACTTCCGGGGCTTCCACTCCGACGGGCGGCCGGATATGGACGTGCGGGCGAATACGGAGCACGTCCTGCCGGCCGATGTGGTCATCTTCGCCATCGGCCAGGCCCCGCAGTCCGGCTTCCTTGCTGCGGCCGGGCTGGAGGTGCGGCGGAACGGCACCCTCGTGGTGGATCCGGAGACGTTGATGACCTCCCGCCCTGGGGTCTTCGCGGGGGGTGACGCGGTCACTGGCACCACCTTCGTGGTGGATGCGATCGCGGCCGGACACCGGGCTGCACGCGCGATCGACCGCTACCTGCGCGGGGAAGCGGGGGAGCGAGAACCGGTGCTGCAACCGGTGGTCGAGCTGAGCGATCAAGAGATCGCCTCCGCCCGCGAAGCGGGGCGGATCGTGATGCGGCCGCGCCTGGCCAAGAAGCAGCGGCCGGTGGAAGAACGGGTGCGGTCCTTCGTAGAGGTGGACCTGCCCCTGAGCGAGGAGGAAGCGCGGGCCGAGGCGGAACGGTGTCTGCAGTGCGGCATCTGCTCCGAATGCCTGGCGTGCGCCCGCGCCTGCAAGGCCGATGCGGTGAACCACGAGATGATGGAGGAGATCCGGGCGCTCGAGGTAGGGGCGGTCATCCTGGCCCCGGGCGTCGGCCTGTACGACGCCCGGTTGAAAGAAGAGTTCGGCTACGGACGGTACCCGAACGTCCTTACATCGATCGAATTCGAACGGATGCTCTCCGCTTCGGGTCCCTTCGCCGGGCACATCGTGCGCCCCTCCGACGGACGCGAACCGCGCCGCGTCGCCTGGATCCAGTGCATCGGTTCGCGCGAAAGCCAGTGCGAGCAGAACTACTGCTCTTCGGTCTGCTGCATGTACGCGACCAAGGAGGCGATCATCGCCCGTGAGCACGCCCCCGACATCGAGCCGACGATCTTTTTCCTGGACGTGCGCGCGTTCGGCAAGGGGTTCGATGCCTACTACGAGACCGCCCTGCGGGAACACGGCGTGCGGTACATCCGTTCTTTCGTCTCCTCCCTCAAGGAGGACCCGGCTACGCACGACCTGTGCATCCGCTACAGCCGCCCGGATGGAACAGTCGTGGAGGAAACGTTCGACCTGGTGGTCCTTTCCGTGGGTCTTGTGACCACGCCGGAGGCGCGCGCGCTTGCCGAACGGCTGGGGATCCAGTTGAACCGTTACGGTTTCGCCCAGACGTCCGAGTTCGCCCCGGTCGAGACCTCGCGGCCCGGGATCTTTGTCGCCGGCGCGTTCCGCAGCCCGAAGGACATCCCCGAAACAGTGGTGGAGGCCTCGGCAGCGGCGGCGGCAGCGGCCCGCCTGCTCGCTGCGGCACGGGGTACACTCACCCGGAGCAAGACCTATCCGCCTGAGGTGGACGTGCGCCTCGAGGAGCCGCGCGTTGGGGTGTTCATCTGCCACTGCGGGATCAACATCGGCAGCGTGGTGGATGTGCCGGCCGTGGTGGAATACGCACGCACGCTGCCCGGCGTCGCCTACGCCGAGCATAACCTGTATACCTGTTCCCAGGATACCCAGAAGAAGATCACGGATACGGTGCGCGAGCTTCGCCTGAACCGCGTGGTCGTGGCCTCGTGCACGCCGCGCACCCACGAGCCCCTGTTCCAGGATACGATCCGGGAAGCGGGCCTGAACCCGTACCTCTTCGAGATGACGAACATCCGGGAGCAGGACTCCTGGGTGCACAAGGCGACGCCGCAGGAGGCCACGGAGAAGGCGAAGGACCTCGTGCGGATGGCGGTGGCCAAAGCTCTTCGGCTGCGCCCCATCTACCGGCCGTCGATCGAGATCGAGCAGAGCGCGCTGGTGATCGGCGGAGGCCTGTCGGGGATGGTGGCCGCGCTGGCCTTGGCGGACCAGGGCTTCCCGGTCACGTTGATCGAGCGCGAAGCGGAGCTGGGCGGGCATCTCCGCCACCTGCACTACACCCTCTACGGGAATGACCCCCAGGCGCTCCTCCAGGAGACGGTTGCCCGGGTGCTGGCGCATCCGCGCATCACGGTCTATACGCGCGCCGAGCTGCTCGAGGTGGGCGGATACGTGGGGCGTTTCGCAAGCCGGGTGCACCTGGCAGGCGAGGGACGGGTGGAGGAGGTCGCCCACGGGGCGATCGTCGTCGCGACGGGAGCGGAAGCGTACGAACCGAGGGTGGGGGAGTACCTGTACGGCCAGCACGCGCGGGTCCTGACCCAGCGGGAGTTCGAGGCACAGCTCGTGAACCACTCGGGGGCCGTGCTCGGCCTGGGGCACCCGCCCTCCGTGGTGATGATCCAGTGCGTTGGCTCGCGGAACGAGGACCACCCCTGGTGCTCGCGGATCTGCTGCGCCTCGGCGATCAAGAACGCGCTGCGCTTGAAGCGCCTGGAACCGCTCGCCCGTGTGACGGTGCTCTTCCGGGACATCCGCGCCTACGGTTTCCAGGAAGTCTATTACGAAGAGGCGCGCCGGCAGGGCGTCGTCTTTCTCGAGTACCGGCCCGAGGAGCCCCCGCAGGTCGTTGCGGAAGGGGAGTCGCTGCGCGTATCCGTGCATAGCCCTGGAAGCGAGCCGGTCGTCCTCCTGGCCGACTGGCTCGTCCTGAGCACGGGGATCGTCCCGCGCCCGGAGCAGGTTGCGCTCGGTCAGATGCTCAAGGTCCCGCTCACGCAGGATCGCTTCTTCCTGGAGGCGCACGTGAAGCTGCGGCCGCTCGACTTTGCCGCGGATGGCATCTTCCTCTGTGGCCTTGCCCACTCCCCTATGCCGATCGAGAACGCGATCGCCCAGGCACAGGGAGTTGCCATCCGTGCAGCGACCCTGTTGAGCAAGGACCGGCTGGAGGCCCAGGCGATCGTCGCCCAGGTGAACCGGCGGCTCTGCAAGGGGTGCGGGCTCTGTGTAGCCGTGTGTCCGTACGACGCGCGGGTCCTGAACGAGGAAACCCACATTGCGGAAGTGATCGAGGTCCTGTGTCAGGGATGCGGAGCCTGCGCGGTGGCCTGTCCCAGCGGGGCAACCCAGCATCTGGGTTTCGAAAAAGCCCAGCTAGTGGCAATGATCGAAGAAGCGCTAGAGTGAGCAGAGGAGGAGCGCCATGCTGGTCAAGGAGCGTATGTCCACTCATCCGATCACCATCGAGCCCGACACCTCGGTAACGGAGGCTCTGAGCTTCATGCGGCAGAACCGCGTCCGGCGTCTGCCGGTGGTGGACCGCCACGGCAACCTTCTGGGAATCGTTTCGGAAAAGGACCTGCTCTACGCCTCCCCGTCCCCCGCGACAAGCCTCAGCGTCTACGAGATCGGGTACCTGCTCTCCAAACTCAAGGTGAAGGAGATCATGACGCGCGAGGTGATCACCGTCTGCCCGGATTGCCCCATCGAGGAGGCCGCGCGCATCATGGTCGACCATAAGATCGGCGGGCTGCCGGTGGTCGAGGACGGCCGGCTGGTGGGGATCATCACCGAGACGGACCTTTTCAAGGTTTTCCTCGAGATGCTCGGAGCGCGGGAACAGGGCCTGCGGGTGAGCGTGTCCGTGCGCAACGAGCCGGGGTCGCTCGCCCGGCTGGCCTCGGCGATCGCGGGTCTCGGAGGCGATATCCTGTCGCTGGGCACTTTCTACGGCGAAGACCGCAGCCACGGGCGCATCACGCTGAAAGTGCGCGGGATATCCGAGGATCAGGTGCGCGAGGCTGTCAAGCAGGCAGAGGCCGAACTGCGCGACATCCGCACGAGCTAGGTCCGGCAGGGCGGGGCGGGGGTAGCCCCGCCCCGCCGGCCGGTGTCTGCAAATGGAGGAGAGCTCTATGCCTGAAGCGTTCGAACCCCGCATCGTCGCCTTTCTATGCAACTGGTGCACCTATACGGGCGCCGACCTGGCGGGGACATCGCGGATCCAATACCCGCCGAACATCCGCATCATCCGGCTCATGTGCAGCGGAGCGGTCGATCCGGTCTACGTGCTGAAAGCGCTCCTAGAGGGCGCGGACGGCGTGCTCATCGGGGGTTGTCACCCTGGGGACTGCCATTACCAGAGCGGCAACTATAAGGCACGCCGCCGGGTGGCCATCCTGCAGAGCGTGCTCCGGCAGCTGGGGTTGGAAGAGGATCGCGTCTGGCTGCGCTGGATCAGCGCCAGCGAGGGGCGCCGCTTCGCGGACACGGTGACGGAGATGGTCCAGTACCTGAAAGAAAAGGGCCCCAATCCGATGCGAGGAGAGTGGGCTATCTGAGCAGGTTCTGGCCGGACTTTCCCACAAGGGGATCGGCCGACAGATGTGTGGCAAGCGAACAGGAGTCCAACAATGCCGCTTCGCGGAACGATTCCGGTTGCGCAGGGCGATACGCTAGGGACGCTCAGGCGTCTGCTGGCGCTTCTGCTCGAGCAGAACGTCGTCGGCGGCGTCCTCGTGCCGGTCGCCACTCCCGATGGGCGCAACCTGGTGCCCACGCTGGTGCGCGATCCGGCGCGGCTGGCTGAAGCCGACCCGATCGCCCCGGTGATGCCGATCCAGTCGGCACGCGTCGTTTCCCAGTTGACCTTCACGGAGCCCCGGGAACGGCTCGCGGTGGTGTTGAAGCCTTGCGAGTGGCGCGCCACGATCGAACTGGCCAAGCTGCGCCAGGTCAACCTGGAACGGGTGCTGACCATCGGTGTCGACTGCTACGGTACCTTTCGGGTGCTCGACTACGGCGCCATGGCCGCGGAAACGCCCGACCTGACCATGCGCCTGCTGGAGCAGGTGGACCCGACCGAGGGGTTCCATTGGCCGGACCGCGAATTGCGCACGGCCTGTCGCATCTGCGAGCATTTCGTCCCGCAGGGAGTGGACGTGCGCTTGGAGTGGATCGGGGCCGATCCGAGGCGAGAAATTGGC
>JBMFPK010000031.1:0-14429 GCA_049969155.1 Chloroflexia bacterium
GCCCCACCTGCTCGCGCCCGTTCACCGGGAGGGAGGGGAGATCGCAGAGGGGCTTCGCAGGCTGGTCGAGGAGATGGTGTGGCGCGAGGAGACGGGTGTCCGCATGCCGCGTGTGCTCCTCGCCGTGGACGAGGTCGCCGACCTGCTCACGGCGGAGCCGGCGCTTGCCGAGCCGCTGACCCGCCTTGCGGCCCGCGGTCGCTCCGCCGGGCTGCACCTCTTGCTGTGCACGCAGAAGCCGACTGCCGAGGCCCTGGGCAGCGTGCTGCGGGCTAACCTCCCCTGCCGCCTCGTAGGGCGCGTGGTGAGCGCGCAGGAGGCGGTACTTGCCTCCGGAATCCGCGGCACGCGCGCAGAGCAGCTGCTGGGCCGCGGGGATTTTGTCCTGGTAGCGGGTGGGGAGGTCATCCGCTTCCAGGCGGCATATATCGGAACGGAGGAGATCCGCGCCATGGTGCAGATGCTGCGGGAGGAACACCTGGCCTGGACGAGCCGGCCGGCGCGCCCGGTCTCGCCCCTGGGTGGCCGGGGGCGGTCGCCCGTGCAATGGGTCGCGCGCTTGCTGGAGGCCGTCCGGAGTCCACGTGCGGACACAGGGGAGAAGGATCGGGTTACGGTGTCCAGGAGGTCGGGATGAAACGCCCGTTCTATTGGCTTGTGGTGGCGGCGGGCGCCGCGTTCGCCCTGATCGCAGGGCTTCGGCTGGACAGCCAGAGCCTGGCCATCCTCATCGGAGTGGGGTGCGGCTTGGCGGCTGCCCTGCCGGCGATCGGCGCCGTGCTCTACCTGTGGTGGCGGGAACGCGGCGAACGGAGGCGGGTTCAGGAACGGCTCGTCGAGATCGAACACCGGCCTGTGCAGGCGCCACCGGTGATCGTCCTGCAGACGAGCCGCGCGGCGGAGCCGCTCTTGCCGAGCCGGCTGCTGGGGTCTCCCGCGCCGCGCGAGTTCACGGTCGTGGGAGAGGAGGAGGACGCATGAACGAGGCGGTGTTTCTCGGGTGGTTCGACGACAATCCGAAAAAGCCTGTGGAGGCCAAGATCGACGAAGCGGTGGAGCGGTACATCCTGCGTTTCGGTCGCCGTCCGAACCTGTGCCTGGTGCACCGCGAGGACTGTGTAGCGCATCGGGCGGTGGAGGTGCGTGTGGCCAGCCACGTACGCCGGCACCACTTCCTCGTGGGCTACGACCCACAAAGGGTACCGGAAGCCGAGCGCGCCCGGGCTAGCGGGGAGGCGTCCAGTCGGGGCAATCGTTCCGGATGACACTCGCTGCCGGGCCTCTGAGGCCGATCCGCTCCTTGCAGGCAGTTTCCCGCAGGTGGATGCAGTTCTGACAGCAGTGGATGACCGCGTGGCAATTCCAGCAGTAGTCGGCGATGTCATAGACCTCGG
Source organism: Chloroflexia bacterium (assembly GCA_049969155.1). Taxonomy (GTDB): domain Bacteria; phylum Chloroflexota; class Chloroflexia; order DTKN01; family DTKN01; genus DAOTVY01. The sequence continues at coordinate 1,395 of JBMFPK010000031.1, forward strand.
ATCGACAGCGGTAGCACAGGAAAGCGTGCCCAGCCTCCTCTCGCGCCTCGCGCGCTAGCTCTGCCGAAGCTGCCGCGCCGAGGACGGGTGGCTCCTCTTCCGGGCTAAGCAGATTCCCGTGGCGTTTGCGGAGCAACTCCAGCCCCTTCCGTGCCTGCTCGTTGTTCGGATTGATCGTGAGCACGTTGGCTAGGGCCACCTGCATGTCCCGCGGGTCGTCCACCACGGCGCTCAGCCAGAGCCACGCCTGCTCGTTCCATTCGTCGATCTCGATGGCCTGCAGCAGAAGCTGCCGGGCCTCCTCGCGTCGCTTCCCCCGTACAGCTTGCTGGGCACGCTCCAAGAGTTCGCTCACCGACCAGGTCTCGGCCACTTGCGCCTCCTTTCCGCCCACAAACACGGTTCGCCCGCCCTAGGAAGGGCGGGCGCGGCCCAGCCGGGCAACGACTTCCCGCAATAGCACCCTCTCCTGTTCCGGTAGTACAGTACGCGGATCGAGGAGCAAGCGATCCCCCTCGATGCGCGGCACGATCGGGGGCTGCCCTTCCCGCAGCCGCCGAGCGGCTTCCTCCGCAGGACCATCCCAGGCGATTTCCACGGCCCAGGTGGGGAGCGTCTGTCCTGGGAGGGACCCTCCCCCGACCGCCGTCTCCGCCGGGACAACGGTCGCCTGCAGACCTGCTTGCGCAAAGGCGCGCTGCCACCGTCGTGCTCGCCGGCGTACTTCTGCAGCCGGTTCGGCGATCATCCGCCAGATCGGGATCTCCCGCAGCGCTTCGTCGCGTAGGTAGTGCAGGAGGGTCGCTTCGAGAGCCGCCAGGGCCGTCTTGTCGATCCTCACGGCGCGCGCGAGCGGATGCCGCTCCAGCCGGGCGATCCATTCCGCCCGGCCGACGATCAGGCCGGCCTGGGGTCCACCGAGCAACTTATCGCCGCTGAAGCAGACGATATCGGCCCCCGCCTGCACGCTTTCGACGGCCGTCGGCTCGTGGGCCAACCCGAAACGGGCCGTGTCCAGCAGGGCGCCGCTTCCCAGGTCATCGATCACGATCAAGCCATGCCGACGCGCAAGAGACACCATCTCGGGCAACGGGACGTCCTCGACAAAGCCTACCAAGGCAAAGTTGCTCCGATGCACGCGCAGCAGAGCGGCCGTCTGCGGTGTGATCGCCGCCTCGTAGTCACGCAGGTAGGTGCGGTTCGTCGTGCCCACCTCGACGAGATGGGCCCCACTCTGGCGCATCACCTCCGGAATGCGAAAGCCTCCACCGATCTCCACTGCCTGACCGCGCGAGACGATCACCTCGCGCCCACACGCCAGTGCGGACAGGGCCAGCAGGACCGCTGCGGCGTTGTTGTTCACGACGAATGCCGACTCGGCGCCTGTGAGTCGGCAGAGCAGTGACCGGGCGTGCTCGTGCCGCGAACCCCGACGGCCGGTTTCCAGGTCGTACTCCAGGTTGCAATACCCCTCGCCAACTCGGCGCACCGCTTCGAGGGCCGAGCGGCTCAGCGGGGCCCGTCCCAGGTTCGTGTGCAGGATGACCCCGCTCGCGTTGATCGCCGGACGCAGGGTGGGCTCTAGCCATTCCCGCAGCCGCCCCATCGCCTGCGCGCATAGTTCCTGCAGCGAGGGCGCTTTCCCACCGGCAGCGATCGTGCCTCTTGCTTCCTCAAGGGTGAGGCGGATCGCTTCCACAGCCAGAGCGTGCGGGTACGCCTGCCCCTCCGGCAGCGCCCGCATCTCCTGCAGCACCCGATCTACCGCGGGCAGCGCGCGAAGTCCCCTTTCCACCGCACAGCCTCCTCCCGCTTACACCCGCAACCCCAGGGCGGCATAGAAGCGTGCAAAGTCGAACCGCGCTTCCAGGAGCGATTCGAACCGCTCGATCTTGCTCGTCTGGCGGAAGCGTGCGCGCCCGAAGAGCTCTTCGGCGCGCCGCACGGTGGTCATCGTGTCCGTGGCCACCAGCAGGATGGGAACGCACTGTTCTTCCGCGCGTGCGACGATCAGCGGGTTGGGACGCAGGTTCCCGGTCAGGATGAGGCATGTCGTGGGGGTCTCGAGTGCCGCGAGCTGGATGTCCACGCGATCCCCGCCCGTGACGACGGCCTTGTTCGCCTGGCGGCGGAAGTAGGACAGGGCGCTCTCGACGCTCATCGCGCCGACCATCAGTGTCTCCACGAGGTCCTCGGCCCGATCCGGGCAGCAAAGGATCTCCGCGTTCAACTGTTCGGCGAGCTCTGCCACACTGACAGAGCACAAGAGCGGGTCTTGGGGCAGGACTCCCAGCACCGGGATCCCCTGCTTTTCCAGGAACGGGCGACCGAGCCGCTCCGCCAGGTCGACGCGCGCCCGCGGCACATTGTTCAGCACGACACCCAGGAATTCCCGCCCGGCCATCGCTTCGCGGAGCGCGAGGATGTTGTCTACCTCGAGCGGGGAGCGAAAGTTCGATACCATGAGCACGCGCGCCCCGAAGAGCTCGGCAACCCGTGTCGCGGACAGGCCCACAATGGTCCCCTCGGACCAGTCGTTGGGACCCTCCAGCAGCACGAGGTCCTTGCCTTGCGCGACCACCCGAAACGCTTCCTGGACCCGCGCGCTGTAGTCGGGCTGCTCCTCACCCTTCAGGATACCCTCTACGAGCCGGGGAGTCAAGAGGACGGGCGAAAGGACATCCAACGGTTCTTGCAGCTCGAACACCTGCTTGACGAAGGCGGTATCCTCATCGTAAGCGGCTTCCTCGGCGCGGCGCACACGCACGCAGAGCGGCTTCATATAACCCACCCGATAGCCGTCGCGGCGCAGCCGCTGGCCCAGGGTGATGCAAAGGGCGCTCTTTCCCGAAAAAGTCTCTGCCGAGACGACCAGTACCGTTTCCATCGGATCCTCCTGAAGCGCTGAACCTCCGTCGATCTACCAGGAGCGCAGGGCAAAGCCGTTGCGGGAGACGGTGACCTCGTAGAACCGGTTCGGGACCGCCTCCCCCTCCAGGAATTGTCGTTGATAGAAGAACCAGCGGCCGGCCGGTCGCAACCAACGCACGTCCACTCCCCCTGACGATCCAGGCAACAGAACCTGATCGAGAGGCTCCCCTTCCAGCCCCAGGCCCACGACTCTCAGCAGGCGGAACCCGGAACGCAGCCCGAACGGCTCCAGCCTCGGGTCCCAGACCAACACCTCCCCCTCGAGGCCCCATCGGCTCCCGCGCAGGGAAAGGGTGTCGCTGTAGACAGGGGATTCGACCGTCAGCTGGCACCCCATCGTTCCTGGAGGCTCGCTAGCCCCTGGCCAACAACGGAGGCCGGCAGCCACACCATCCGAGGGCAACGGGGCGTAGGCACCGAGCGCCTTGTCGAGCGTCAGCAGCCCCCAGCCAGCGCCCGCCAGCCCCACCCCCGCAAGCAACCAGAGGGCAACTCCCAGACAGCCCAAGGCACGTCCTCGGCGGCGTCGATAGGGGCTTGCTTCCTCCGCGTAGCGCGCCCAGACGTTCACGGGCTGGAAGCGACGCCAGAGGGCTTGCCCGCCTCTCAGCAGCAGCGAAAAGATCAGCACGGCCCCCAGACCCATCGCGGTCCAAGCAGCGATCTGGACCCCACTCGGCATCGTCGTTCCCTCACCTCCTACTCCAGGATGATGCGGGCATCCAGCACCGTAGTACCCTGGCCGCTCTCGTGGACGATGAGCGGGTTCACATCCATCTCCACAATCTCGGGGAAATCCGTCACCAGTTGCGAGACCCGCAGGAGGGTATCGATGATCGCGTCGATGTCGGCAGGAGGTTCACCGCGCACGCCTTTCAGGAGCGGATAGGAGCGGATCCCCTCGACCATTTCCCGCGCCTCGGTGCGGTCGATCGGGGCGATCTGAAAGACCACGTCCTTCATGACTTCCACATAGATCCCCCCGAGGCCAAACATCAGCATCGGGCCGAACTGGGGATCGCGGCTCATCCCGATGATGACCTCTTTGCCGCCCCGGATCATCTGCTGGACGAGCACGCCCCAGATGTCGGCATCCGGATGGTGGCGACGCGCCCGGTACTCGATCAGTTCGTAAGCGTCCCGCACGTCGGTCGGCGTCGACAGCCCGAGCTTGACGGCGCCGATGTCGGACTTGTGGAGGATATCGGGGGAAGCGATCTTCATGACGACCGGGTAGCCGATCTCGGCGGCCAGTCGCACCGCTTCGTCAGAGGAACGGGCCAGCTCCGCCTTCGGCACGCGCAGGCCGTAGGCCTCCATCACCTCGCGCGCTTCGACCTCCCCCAGGTTCAGCCGGCCCTCCTGTCGCGCCCGGGCGAGTATCTGCCTCACCCTCTCCCGGTCCACCGGAAGGCTGACCAGCCGCTGAGGGGGGCGCTCCAGCCACCGCCGGTAAGCTTCCATCGCTCCCAGCGCCATCACCGCGCGCTCTGGAAAAGGATAGGTGGGGATGCGGTTCTGCTGGAACAGGCGCACAGCGGGCTCGACCACTTTCCCCCCGATAAAGGAGGTCACGACCGGCTTGTCGTATGCCCGCGCGATTTCGAGCACCGTCTGGGCAATGTCCAGCACATCGGTCATCGCCTGAGGCGTAAGGAGGACGACCACGCCGTCCACACCCGGGTCGCGCAACACGGCGGTGAGGGCGGCCCGATACCGGTCGGAACGCGCGTCCCCGATCACGTCGACGGGGTTGTAGAGGTTGGCCGTCTCCGGAAGGTGGGGAGCCATCGCCTCGATCGTTTCCCGAGAAAAATGGGCCAGCGTCAATCCGACTCGCTCGAGGGCATCGGTTGCCAGGATCCCTGGGCCACCTGCGTTGGTCACGATCGCGATCCGGTTCCCGCGCAGCATAGGTTGATAGGCAAAGATCTCGGCAAAGTCGAAAAGGTCCTGCACGGACTGGGCCCGGATGATCCCCGTCTGGCGGAACGCCGCCTCGTAGGCCTTCTCGGAGCCCGCGAGGCTGCCGGTGTGGGAAGAAATGGCCCGCGTGCCAGCCGCGGTGGTCCCGGACTTGATGGCGATCACAGGGCGCTTTCGAGTGACCCGGCGCGCGACTTCCATAAAGCGCACTCCGTCGCTGATGCCTTCCAGATACGCCAGGATCACCTTGGAATGCGGGTCATCTTCCCACGCCTGCAACAGATCGATCTCGTTGATGTCCGCCTTGTTTCCCAGCGAGACGAAATGGGAAAATCCGATCTCCTCGTCGTGGGACCAGTCCAGGATCGCGGAACCCAGAGCCCCGGACTGCGAGAAGAAGGCGATCTCGCCGGGTTTGGCCATCGTCGTGGCAAAGGTGGCGTTCAGGTGGGAAATCGTGTCGATCAACCCGAGGACGTTGGGGCCCAAAATCCGCATCCCGTACTTTCGCGCCCGTGTGACCACCTCCCGCTCCCGACGCGCGCCCTCGGGTCCTGTCTCCCGGAACCCGGCGGAGATGATCAGCAGGCCCTGGACCCCCTTGCGCCCGCACTCATCCACCACGTCCGGGATCGCCGGAGCAGGGATCACAATGACCGCCAGGTCTACCGGCCCGGGGACATCCCCAATGCTCGGATAGGCAGGAAGCCCGAGGATCTCGCCCCCTTTGGGGTTGATCGGGTAGATCGTTCCCTTGTAGCCGCCGCGGATGATGTTGTCCAGCAGGATGTATCCCATTTTGCCCGGTGTAGCAGACGCTCCGATGACCGCCACGCTGCGGGGATTGAAGAAGGCTTCCAGCATCGAAACCTCCCAAAGAAGTTTCTTGCCCCATACACCGCCTGGAATTCCCTGGGCAAGCCGACCGTATTGTACTACAAGCGACCAAGCCCCGCAAACGTTGACAGCCGGTAGCCGGGGTGCTATACTGGAATCGCAACACACCGGGCGATCCGTCCACATGGCCTGGTCGCGCTTTCCCAAGGTACGCGGATCTTCCCAAGAGGAGGAAACAATGGCCTCCACGGCCGGTTTGCCGACAGTGGGGACAAATGGCCTTACCCCTGTCGAGCGGATGCGTCGCGCGCTGCGTGGCGAGAAGGTGGATGTCTTTCCTGCCGCACCCGCTTACCTGAGTCTGTTCCTAGCCGACTTTGAGCGTGCCTACTATATCGAGCTGTACCGGCGTCGCATGCGCGGCCGGTCCGTCTACCGGATCGACCACGAGGAGGATACGCAGCTACGTGCCGAGGCGCTCTACCAGTCCTACGGCATCTTCAAGGTGCGTCCGGACTGGATGGAAATCCACCGGGGAGCCAGCCGCGCCTGGGCAGAGCGCACCGAAATCGTGTGCCTGGCCGATGGGACGCTGTGCTACCGCGATCGGGAGACCGGGATGCAGGTTCCCATGGATCAGGTGCCCATCCCTACCGGCGACACGGTCCTGGCCCCGCCCAACGCGTCCCAAAGGGATCTGTGGGACATATCCGACGATCTGCGCGGACCGGAGGATGTGGACGAACGGATCCCGATCCCCGACTCCGATCAGCTTCTGGCCCGGGGGGACTGGGATCTTCCACGCCGGGTCGTGTCCGACTATGGGGACCGCTACTTCCTCTCCACCGTGCTGGACACCCCGTTCTCCGACGCCTATGACCTCCTGGGCTTCCAGGGGCTCATGGTGATCCAGCACGACAACCCCCGTCTGCTCCATCACCTCCTGGAACGCAAACTCCGTCAGACGATGGAGGTTATGACTGCGTGGGCCAGGACGGGCATCCACGGGGTCTATGTGGAGGAGGTCTTTACCGGGGCCGACGTAATCTCCCCCCGAAGCTACGACGAGTTCGTGTTCCCCTACAACCGGCCCCTCTTCCAGCACATGCGCCGCCTCGGGCTGCTTTCCATCCATTACGTGTGCGGCGATGTCCTGCCGCGGCTGGAGCGGATGGTCGAGCTGGGAGTCGACGCCATCGCGGTCGAGGAAAGCAAAAAGTCGTTCCGCATCGAACTGGAGGACGTGGTCGAACGGGTTGCGGGCCGCGCTGCGGTGTTCGGCAACATTGACGCCATCCGCTTTGGCTTGCACGCCACTCTGGAGGAGATGGCCGCCGAGGTGCGGCGGCAAGCGGCGATCGGCGCACGCGCGCGGGGATTCGTCGTGAGCACGGGAAGCCCGTTCCCCTTGGACACGAACCCCCGCCTGATCGACACGCTGATCGCGACCGCGCACAGCTGCCCCGGATGAACGCGCCGCAGCGGCTGGCCTGTTTCTGGAAAGGAGGCTATCCTGTGCCAAAAGGTGGTTTCCAACCTGAGGCCGGGGCAGGATCCCCGGCGGCGAGAGCCGAGGAGGTCTACGATGCTCGAGAAGAAGGTGCGCATCGGAGCGCTTGGGGTGGGTATGCTGCTACTCCTGACCACACTGGCAGCCTGTGGCCCGTCCCCTTCTACCCCAACATCGCCACCCGCCCCGACGCCGGCTGAAACAGCGACCCCGGCCGGCCCGGCCCGCGGGGGCACGGTGACGCTGGCCTTCACCGAAGATCCGAACTCGATGGACGCCATCCTGGGCTACAACCTCCCCGCCTGGCAAAGTCTCATGAACCTCTACCGGGGACTGATGATCTACGAAGGGGACCGTGCCGTTCCCGACATGGCGGCCGATTTCCCCCAGATCAGCGCCGACGGCACGGTCTACACCTTCACCCTGAAGCCCGGGATCCGGTTCCATAACGGCCGTGAGGTAGAGGCGGCGGACTTTAAGTACTCCTGGGAACGGTGTCTGGACCCGGATTGGGAATCGTGGGCAAACTACTATCTGCTGAGCATCAAAGGGGCGCAGGAGATCGTCGACGGGAAGACAAAGGAGCTCGCCGGAGTCAAGGTGCTGGACAAGTACACGCTTCGCGTCGAGCTGGTAGCTCCCGATATGACCTTCCTGAACGTGCTTGCGCTCCCCAACAACTGGGTGGTGCCGCGAGAAGAAGTGGAGAAATGGGGGAAGGAATTCGGGATGCACCCCGTGGGAACCGGCCCCTTCATCCTCAAGGAGTTCACACCCGGCGAGAAGGCGGTCTTTGTACGGAACCCCGACTTTTTCCACGAGGGGCAGCCCTACATCGATCAGACCATCATGTACTTCGGGATCGATCCATCCACCGCGCTCCTGCGCCTGGAGAAAGGGGAGCTGGACGTGCTCTTCGGGGATATGATCCCACCGGCGGACTTTGCCCGGATCGTGAACGACCCGAAGTACGAGTCGTGGCTTTTCCGGGAGCCGTCTATGTACACCTGGTGGATCGGGGTCAACAACACCAAGCCGCCGCTGGACAACCTCGCCCTGCGCCAGGCGCTGAACCTGGCGGTGGACCGGGAAAAGATCGCGCGCCTCACGGGTGGCAGAGGGGAACCCCTCTGGGCGATCTACCCCTCCGCAGCGCCGGGCCACGATCCTGACTACAAGCCCTACCCCTATGATCCGGAAGCGGCCAAGCAGAAACTGGCCGAGGCCGGCCTGTCCGGAGGGCTGGAGCTCGAACTGCTGATCGGCGAGGACCCGCTGGCGGCCACCGTGGCCCAGGCCATTCAGCAGGACCTGGCCCAGATCGGCATCCAAATCAACATCAAGCAGGCTTCCGATACGGTGGTCTACGATATGATGGTCGCGGGGGAGACGGAGCTCTTCCTGAACTCCTGGTACATGATCCAGCCGGACCCTGCCGACCTGATCAACAACCTCTATATGACCGGCGCGGGCAGCAACTACGATTTTTACTCCAACCCGAAAGTGGACGAACTGGCTCGAAAGGCCCTAGCCGAGCAGGACCGGGCGAAACGGCTGGAGATGTACCGACAGATCGAGCGCATCCTGATGGAAGACGCGGTGCACGTCCCGCTGTTCAACAACGTCTCGTTCTACCTGCACAACCCGCGCATCCAGGGCTTCTACTCGCGCTCGGAGTACGGACCGTTCTTCGAGCGGATGTGGGTTCAACCGTAGGGTCCACGGGCAGAGGCCTGCCGGGCAGGGAAAGGCCTTGCCTTTCCTTGCCCGTGCTCGCTGCGGCTGGCCTGTCGTGAAGCTCTGCAATCTGGCTGCATAGGAAAGGATCGAATGGGGGAGGGGACGAGCGCCAACCCCTCGTGCCCCTCCCCTTCACAACGGGCGAAGCGAACGGCAAAGCGATGGAAAGCGACGTTTCCGAGAAAACAGCACGGCGATGGGGAAAAGAACGGGAGGTGGAGCGCGTCAACACCCTGTGGTCCGACGCATGGCGCCGGCTCAAGAAAGACCGGGCAGCCGTGGCGGGGGCCGTGATCTGCCTCCTGCTCATCGTCCTCGCCTTCTTTGCGCCGTGGATCGCGCCGTACGACCCAAACTGGCAGCATCCCCACGGCCTTTCGGCGACCGGAGCGCCGCTTCCTCCCTGCAAAGCCTTCTGGCTGGGCACGGATAACCTCGGGCGGGACGTGCTGAGCCGACTCATCTGGGGAGCACGCGTTTCGCTGTTTGTGGGGATCGTCGGTAACGGGCTGGCGGTGATCATCGCCCTCCTGGTCGGAGCGACAGCGGCTTTCTTCGGCGGCTGGGTAGAGACGGTGCTGATGCGCATCACGGACGTCATGATGGCCTTCCCGACGCTGCTCCTCGCCATCGCGCTGGGTGCCGTCCTCCGGCCGGGGATCGACATCTTGATCGTCATCATCGCCCTTGTGTACTGGGTATACCTGGCCCGCATCGTCCACGGGCGGGTCCTCTCCCTGCGCGAGATGGAGTTCGTGCTCGCGGCACGGGTGATCGGGGCCAGCCGGTGGCGCATTCTCACCCGGCACATCCTGCCGCACCTCGTGTCAGTCGCGGTGGTCTACGCGACCCTGGGTGTGGCCAGCACGGTGCTGATGGAGGCCGAACTGTCCTACCTCGGACTGGGCATCCGCTTGCCCACCGCTTCCTGGGGCGGGATGATCAGCGAGGGGCAGACGTATTATCGCAGTGCCCCCTGGCTGATCCTGAGCCCCGGCTTGATGCTGATGCTGACTGTCCTGGGCTTCAACCTGATGGGCGACGGACTGCGCGACGCGCTCGACCCGCAGCAGCGCCGCTAGGAGGCAAGAGATGGTCCGCTACATCATCCGCCGCTTCCTCGGGATGCTGTTGGTGGTCGGGGCCATCCTGGTCGTCACCTTCGTGATCGCCTACCTGATCCCCGCCGACCCGGCTCGCGCGGTGGCCGGCCCTCGGGCCCGTCCCGATACGCTGGAACGGATCCGCGAGCATCTGGGCCTGAACCGGCCGCTCTTCCTGGACCTCGCAGCGCTCTTCCAAGGAGACCTGGGACGTGCCATGGATACCCAGTTCCTGCGCTACCTCAACCACCTCCTGCACGGGGATCTGGGCACCTCTTACTACCAGCAGCGGCCCGTAGCCGAGATCCTGGCGCAGCGCATCCCCGCCACGGCGCAACTGGCCATCTCGGGCGTGATCGTGGAGGTGGTGCTCGGCATCCCGGTGGGCATCATCTCCGCCTACAAGCAGCGCAGCATCTGGGACCGCATGGCGATGCTCCTGGCGCTCTTTGGCGTCTCGGCACCCTCTTTCTGGCTGGGGCTCGTCCTGCTCTACCTTTTCGGCTACCGCTGGCCGATCCTGCCCTTAGGCGGCCACGGAAGTTTCAAGCATCTGATCCTGCCGGCCATCACCCTGGGGCTCGCCGGCGCCGCCTGGTACGCACGGATGCTGCGCTCCAGCATGCTGGACATCCTGCAGGCCGATTTCGTGCGCACGGCGCGGGCGAAGGGCCTCTCCGAGGCAGCCGTGCTCTTCCGCCACGTGTTGCGAAACGCGATCCAGCCGATCGTCAGCATGATCGGTATGGACCTGGCCTACTACCTCGGGGGCCTGGTGCTCATCGAAGCGGTCTTTTCGTGGCCCGGCATCGGGTTCGAAATGTGGCGTGCGATCCGCAACCTGGACGTCCCGGTGATCGTCGGCACGATCACCTTCGCTGCGGTGGCCATCGTGGTGATGAACTTTGTCGTGGATATGCTCTATGCGGTGATCGACCCGCGCGTGCGGTTGCAGTGACAACCCCAAAGGAGGTTCCATGTCGAACGTGCCTCTCTCCCCCAAGAAACCGGGGCTGTCGGAGGTCGCCGAACCTGTCAGCCCACGTCCTTCCGGCTTTCGGATCCTCACGGATGCCCAGCTGGAGGAGATCCATCTGGCCTCGCTGGAGATCCTGCGGCGCACCGGCGTGCGCGTGTACGAAGCAGAGTCCCGCGCCCTGCTGCAGGAAGCCGGCTGCACCGTGACCGACGAGACGCTCGTGCGGTTCCCCGCGGCGGTCGTCGAAGAGGCACTTCAACGCGCGCCCTCGCGCGTGGTGCTGTGCGACCGCACCGGAGAGCCGCGCGCTTTCCTCGAAGGGCATCGCTGCTACTTCGGCACCGGCTCCGACCTGCCGAACACGATCGACCTGGAGACGGGAGAGCGCCGCCCTTCGCGCCTGTCGGACGTGGCGCAAACGGCCCGACTGACCGATGCCCTCCCGCACCTCGACTTTGTCATGTCGATGGCGTTGCCATCCGACGTACCCTCGGAAACTTCAGACCGGCATTCTTTCCTGGCGATGGTCGAAAACACGGTCAAGCCGATCATCTTCACCGCCTGGGATGAAGCCGGGCTCATGGACATCATCGCGATGGCCGAGGCGGTGGCCGGTGGCCCCCAGGAACTGGCGCTCAAGCCGTTCCTCCTGGCCTACCTCGAACCTTCTTCGCCCCTGCGCCACTCCGAGGCTGTGCTGCGCAAGCTGCTGCGCATGGCAGATCACGGCTTGCCGCTGGTCTATGCCCCAGGGCCGCTGGAAGGGGCTTCCGCACCGGTGACTTCGGCGGGAAGCCTTGCGATGGCCAACGCCGAGGTGCTGAGCGGGCTGGTCATCGCCCAGCTGCGCCGGCCGGGCACGCCGTTCGTGTGGGGATCGGGGAGCGGGCCGCTCGACATGCGCACGATGGTGGGCGTATACACGGGGCCGGAGTTCATGCTCCACTGCATGGCCATGGCGGAACTGGCCCACTACTACTACCACCTCCCGGTCTGGGGGTTCGCCGGATGCTCCGATTCCAAAGGGCCAGACCTGCAGGCCGGGGTCGAAAGTGCCCTCTGGATCCTGTGGACCGCCCTCTCCGGCGCGAACCTCGTGCACGACGTAGGATACATCGAATCGGGCCTCACCTGCTCCTACGAGATGATCGTCATTGGCAACGAGGTGATCGGCCTCGTGCGCCGGTTGCTGCGCGGGATCGAGATCACCCCCGAGACGCTTGCGCTGGACGTGATCCACGAGGTAGGGCCGGGCGGGAACTTCCTCGAGTCCCCCCATACCGCACGGCACTACCGGGAGGTCTGGTACCCGCGGTTCTTCGACCGGCGGGCCTATGCTGCCTGGGTGGACGCAGGCCGGCCAGATGCTGTGCGTAACGCGCGCGAGTTCGCACGGGCCACCCTGGCTTCCCACGAACCGGCGCCCCTCCCACCGCAGGTGCGCGAGACACTCCAGGCCATCGTGCGGGAGGCAGACGCCCGCGCGCGTGCCCACGAGGGAAGGTTGCGATGAGCGAAGCGATCACACTGCTTGTCCGCGCACGGGCGCTGATCGACGGGTTGGGCCGACCTCCGGTGTCCCCAGGGGCGGTCGCCGTTGCTGGCAAGCGGATCGTCTACGCTGGACCGGCCGCTGGTGCCCCGGTGCCGCCCGCTGAAGCCCGGGTCATCGAGTACCCCGAAGGGTGCCTTCTGCCGGGCCTGATCGACATGCACGTCCATCCGACCTATTACTGGGAGGAACCGGATTCCGCCACCTACACCTACGAGCCCGAAAACGCGCTCGTCTACTCCCCGGTGATGATCGCCCTGGTGGCCGCACAGCGCCTCCGGGAAGCCCTGTGGGCAGGGATCACCACGGTGCGCGATACCGGTTCGGTGGACCAGATCATGTTCGACGTGAAGCGCGCGATCGAGCGCGGCCGCATCCCCGGGCCCAAGGTCTACGTTTCCGGGCGGCTGATCGTCCCGACCGGGGGGCACGTGCACTACCTTCCGGGCCTGGCCAA
>JBMFPK010000032.1:0-3596 GCA_049969155.1 Chloroflexia bacterium
GGCTGACCGTGGAGACCTCGCGCGTGGATCTGGTTCCGTCGGACGAATCGACGGCGCTGCGGGGGCCGTTCGTGCGGCTGCGCGTCGCCGATACGGGCACCGGGATGGACGAGCAGATCCGGGCCCGTATGTTCGAACCGTTTTTCACGACCAAGAGCTCCGGTGAGGGGACCGGCCTGGGTCTGGCCACCGTCCTGCACATTGTGCGGCACTTCCGTGGGCAGATCGTGGTCTCTTCGGAACCGGGAAGCGGCTCGACGTTCGACATCTACCTTCCGCGCGCAGAGGGGGAGGCCGTGCTCCCACCGGGCCCGGAAAGCCCGACCCTGCCCCGCGGGGAGGAAACGGTGCTCCTGGTGGAGGACGACCCGGCGGTGCGGGGTCTTCTCGTGCGCACGCTGCGCGCACTGGGCTACACCGTGCTGGAAGCGGAGAGCGGCGATGACGCGATCCGCCTCGCACGGGATCACGCAGGGCGTATCGACCTTTTGCTTTGCGATTTCCTGGTGCCCGGAACCAACGGGGAAGAATTGGCACGGGAGGTGCGCCGGTATACTCCCGGGGCCAAGTTCCTCTATATGTCTGGGTACGGAGAAGAGTACCTCCTCCGGCGGGGGTTGGAGAGGGCCGCTTTCCTGTGCAAACCGTTTGCGCCGCAGACGTTGGCACGCAGGGTGCGCGAGCTGCTGGACCAGGCAATGCCGAACGGGGTGACGGGCTGAGAAGCGGCCTGCGGCACATCTTGGGGGGAGCTAGCATGACCGTTCCCAGCAAACCGCCTGAATGGGTTCAGGATGCCGTTTTCTACCAGATCTTCCCGGACCGTTTCCGGAACGGCGACCGGACGAACGACCCCCCGAACGTGCATCCCTGGGGGGAACCGCCCACGCGCACCTCGTTCTTCGGGGGGGACCTGGCAGGTGTCCTCGAGGCCCTTCCTTACCTTCAGGACTTGGGGATCGACGCACTCTACCTCAATCCGATCTTTATGTCGTCTTCCACCCACCGGTACAACACCTACGACTATTTCCGCATCGACCCACGGCTGGGAGACCTCGGGACGTTCCGGCGCCTGGTGGAGACGGCCCACGCGAAAGGGATGCGCATCATCCTGGATGGGGTCTTTAACCACTGCGGTCGGGGCTTCTTTCCGTTCCAGGACCTATTGGAGAACGGGCCGGAATCGCCCTACGTGGACTGGTTCCATGTGCAATCGTTTCCCGTCAACGCGTACGACGAGCGGACGCCGCCGAACTACCTCTGTTGGTGGGGAAATCGCTCGCTCCCCAAGTTCAACACCGATACCCCGGCGGTGCGGGAGTACATCTTTTCCGTGGCCCGGTACTGGCTGGAGCAGGACGCGGACGGCTGGCGGCTCGACGTCCCCAACGAGATCGATGACGACTCCTTCTGGCAGGAATTCCGCCGGGTAGTCAAGCAGACCAAGCCGGACGCCTATCTGGTCGGGGAAATCTGGACGGACGGCCGGCGATGGCTGCAGGGCGATCAGTTCGACGGGATCACGAACTATGAGCTGCGGAACCTCCTCCTCGAATGGCTGGTGGAAGGAAAGTACCGTTCGCTTGCCTTTGCCCACCGTCTGCAGGAGCTGCTGGGGAAATACCGGCCGGAAACGGTGCGTGTGCAGCTGAACCTGCTGGGAAGCCACGACACTCCGCGTCTGGTACGCGTGGTGCACGGCGATATGGCCACTCTCCGGCTGCTGTGGCTCTTCCTGTTCACGTGGCCGGGGGCGCCCTGCATCTACTACGGGGACGAGATCGGCCTGGACGGCGGGCCCGATCCGGATTGCCGGCGCTGTTTCCCCTGGGACGAGCAACAGTGGAATCGGGAACTCCGCGGGTACATCCGCCGGTTGATCTCGCTCCGCCGGGCCCTTCCGGCGTTGCGCCGCGGCACGACGCGCATCCTCTTCACCCACCCGCGCCGTAACCTCTTCGCATACGGCCGCGGGGAGGGAGAAGAAGGGGTAGTGGTGGTCCTGAACGCCTGCGACGATGTCGCCTGCACGTTCGATGTCCCGATCCGGGGAATGGGCATCCCGGACGGGCACCCGATGTCCGACGTGCTTTCCGGGGAACACTACCTCGTCCGCGACGGCAGGCTGGAAGGGGTATGGTTGCCGCCGCGGAGCGGGGCGGTCATCGCCGTCTCACGGCCGGCCGTTCTGTAGCGAAGCGGAAATGGCGTAAATCGGGCAATCGATCTTGACAAGTGCCTCAAGGTATGCTATACTTCCTGCCGCAGGCCAAGGCAAGGAAGACGATGAGGAGGGAGTGCGATGCGCGGTCTGAACCGGGTGGAAATTATGGGGAATCTGGGAGGAGACCCCGAGATGCGCTACACCCCCACGGGCCGGCCGGTCACCCAGTTTCGGGTGGCCGTGCACCGGCGGTGGCGCAACGCCGATGGGGAACCACAGGAGAAGGTCGAGTGGTTCCGCGTGGTTTCGTGGGGGCGCCAGGCCGAGATCGCCAACCAGTTCCTGGAGAAGGGAGCGCCGGTCTACGTGGAGGGCCGGCTGTCCACCCGTTCCTACGAGGACGCCAGCGGGCAGACGCGCTACATCACGGAGGTGATTGCGCGCGACCTCATCCTGCTCCCGCGCGCTAACGGCCGGCCAGAGCAAGCGGAAGCGCTCGAGGAGGTGGAGGAAGAGGAAGAGACAACGGAGATCCCATTCTAGCGAATCGGGTGCCTGGGGCCTGCACCGCCGGGGCAGACGGACGGCCCCGGCGGCCTTGTTTTCCAGGACACGACCTTCCGGAGCAGATGGCCCTTCCCCGGTACCCTTGCTGTAGGGAGGCCCCGCGCTGGGGCTCCGGCACGATCGCCCAAGGACTTGGCGTTGACGGCAGGGGAACCGCTTGCTATACTGCCAGCGGGCACGAAAGGAGAGATCCGATGGTCGTGGCCGAAGCATTGCGTCACGGCACACGCCTTCTGGAGGAAGCCGGTTCCCCCACCGCGCGGCTCGATGCCGAGGTGTTGTTGGCCCACCTGCTCGGAATCCGCCGCGTGGACCTCTACCTGGCACCGGAGCGTCCGCTTGTACCCGAGGCGGAGACAGCCTACCGGACGCTGCTGGAGCGAAGGGCCCGCGGGGAGCCCGTTTCCTATCTTGTGGGGCGGAAGGAGTTCTACGGCCTGACCTTTGCAGTGGACCGCCGAGTGCTCGTGCCGCGCCCGGAAACAGAACTGCTGGTGGAACGGGCGCTCGCCTGCGCGCAGGAGATCGGCCGGCCGGACCTGCTTGTGGCCGACATCGGCACCGGAAGTGGCTGTATCGCCGTGGCCCTTGCCATTCACTTGCCCCGGGCCCTTCTCTTCGCCACGGAGATCTCCCCCGACGCCCTGGCCGTAGCCCGGGAGAACATCCGGAAGCACGGCGTCGAAGAGCGGGTTTCCCTGCTTCTCGGGGATCTCTGCGAGCCGCTTCCGGAACCGGTGGACCTGCTCGTGTCCAATCCTCCCTATACGATCTGGGAGAGCCTTCCCGCGGGGATCACCGCCTATGAGCCGCGGGTTGCCCTCGACGGGGGAAAGGACGGGCTTGAGGTCGTGCGCCGACTGAT
>JBMFPK010000032.1:3606-14388 GCA_049969155.1 Chloroflexia bacterium
TCGCACAGCTGCCCCGCGCCATCCGTCCCGGAGGGTATGGGCTGCTCGAGTTCGGCGATGGGCAGGAGCGGGAGGTGGCGGAGATGGCCCGTGCGGCCTTCCCCAACGCGCCCCTGGCGGTCTGGCGCGACCTTTCATGGCTGCCCCGCGTGTTGCAGATCGGTCCGGTTCGCAGGCAATGAGGGAAAACAAATCAAAGGCCCACCACGGAGGGTGGGCCCTGGCGAAGGAACAGAACGTCTGATGTAACGTCTCGGACGCGGTCCCCCGACGGACACAGGTCAGGCCGTCTTGTAGATCGTGCGCATGCAGCGGCTGCAGATGTTCAGCCGCACGCGCCTTCCCCCGATCCACAGGCTGCGCTTCTGGGTATTGGGCATCCAGCGTCGGTTCGTGCGGCGCTTGGAATGGCTCACGTTGTGCCCATACTGCGGCGCTTTCCCGCAAATGTCACATTTGCCCGGCATCGATGGCACCCCCTCGTCTGGAAATCTCGATAACAATGAAAGTATAGCACAACTTCCCCCCCTTGACAAATCGCACCCGGATGATACAATCAATCCCATAGCCGGTCCCCGCAATCGGTGGGGGTGGTTGTGGTTCCCCGATCGTGTGGAACCGCTGGGCCTGGGGGCAAATGCGCCATGGACTTGAGAAGTGACGATTCTCTGGGGCGGATCGAGGTATCCCGGCGTGCGATCGCCGCACTGGCCGAACAGGCGGCCTTGCAGTGCTACGGGGTCGTCGGACTGGTCTCACGACACCGCCAGGGGGTGTGGGTCCGTCCGCCGGAGGACCGGGGCGGCGTGGTTGTGCGCCTGGATGGGGATCGCGTGATCCTGGAGCTTTACGTGGTGATCGAGTACGGCACGCGCATCTGCGAGGTGGCGCGCAACGTGATGGCATCGGTGCGCTTTGCGGTGGAGCACACGTTGGGAGTCCCGGTGGAGGCCGTCCACGTGTTTGTCCAGGGGATCCATCTCAGCCGTGCGCAGTCCGAACCGGTGGGACAAAAAACATCTGGAGGTAGACAGGGTTGAGCATGGGCAGACCCGAAAGCCGTCCGGCGCGTGGAAAAGGGGAGGAGCAAGGGGAACGGACAGCTTTGGGCGGACCCTGCAACGGGCTCCGTCTGCTGGAGGCCTTCCAGAAGGCGACCCAGTGGCTCGGTCTCCACAGGGCAGAGGTAAACGCGCTGAACGTCTTCCCGGTGCCGGATGGCGACACCGGGACGAACATGGTGCTGACGATGGAGGCCGCTCTCAAGGAAGCGGAGGGAGTGCCTCTCCACAGGGTCGGGGAAGTGGTGCAGGCGCTTTCCTACGGCGCACTGATGGGGGCCCGCGGGAACTCCGGGGTCATCCTCTCGCAGATCATCCGCGGCATGGCGCGCGCCCTGGAGGGGCGGGACGTACTGGACGGAGTCCTTCTGGCGCAGGCGCTCCAGGCGGCGACCGAGACGGCCTACCGGGCGGTCAGCAAACCGGTGGAGGGAACCATCCTGACGGTGATCCGCGAGGCAGCGGATGCTGCGATGCAGGCCTGCCAGGAGGACCCAGGGCTGGTCGCGGTCTTTCGTCGCACCGTGGCCGCGGCCTGGGAGTCGGTTCGGCGCACTCCGAGCCTTCTCCCCATCCTGCAGGAAGCCGGGGTGGTGGATGCCGGCGGCCAGGGGCTGGCCGTGCTTCTGGAGGGCCTCTACTACGACCTGGCGGGAGAGCTGGATCGCCGGATGCAGGAAACCGAAGTGCCGTTTCCGGAAGAAGTGGCCTTTGTGGATGTCCATGGGGAGGAGGAGTTCGGCTATTGCACGAACTTTGTCCTGCGAGGGGTGGGGCTGAACGTGGAGGAAATCCGGGAGCAGATCAACCGCCTGGGCCGCTCGGCGGTCGTAGCCGGGGACGAGCACATGGTCAAGGTGCACGTTCACACCGAGTATCCGGGTACGATCCTGAACTATGCCGTGGGGCTAGGGACCCTCCACCAGATCGAGATCACGAACATGGACGAGCAGCGAGCGGGCCTGAAGCCCCGCGCTCCGAAAGCGCCCCAACGCCCTCCTATGCCCGCCTTGCCCCCGCACCCGATCATGATCATCGCCGTTTCCCCCGGGGAAGGCCTCTCCGAGGTCCTGCGGAGCATGGGCGCGGCGATCATCGTGCCCGGAGGGCAGACGATGAATCCGAGCACGGAGGAGCTGCTCCAGGCGATCGAATCGCTGCCGTGCAACCAGGTCATCGTGTTGCCGAACAACGGCAATACCGTCATGGCAGCGCGCCAGGCGGCGGAGCTCTCGGGCAAAGAGGTGCGCGTGGTGCCCACGGACACCGTGCCTCAGGGTATCGCCGCGCTGGTCGCCTTCAACTATGAGGCCGACCTGGAGACCAACGTGGAAGCGATGGGGGAAGCTGCCGCTGCAGTCCAGACGGGCGAAGTGACCTGGGCCGTGCGGGACGCGCAGCTCAACGGGGTGCAGGTGCGGGAAGGACAGTTCATCGGCCTGCACAACGGAATGCTCGCCGTGGCAGGGGAGGACGAAACGGCGGTGGTGTTGGAGCTGCTCCGACGGATGGGGGCGGAAGATCTCGAGCTGATCACCGTGTACTACGGCCAGGATGTGCCCCGAACCGAAGCCGAGGGAATGGCGGGCCGCATCCGCGAGCACTTCCCGGACCAGCAGGTCGAGCTCGTGTACGGGGGCCAGCCGTACTATCGCTACATCCTTTCGGCGGAGTGACGGGAGCGTTCGATGGCCAGAATCTGCATTGTGACCGATAGCGCTGCCGATATCCCGCCGCAACTGCGGCGCCAGCTGGGCATCGTTGTGGTGCCGCAAAACATCCATTTCGGTGGCGAGCGGTACCGCGATGGCATCGACATGGACGCCGGCCAGTTCTATGCCCGGCTGCAGCGCGGTTCCTGGGCGCGCATTTCTCCTCCCAGCGAAGAGGTCTTTGAAAAACTCTACCGCCGGCTGAGCGAGGAATACGATGCCGTGCTTTCGGTGCACGTATCCAGCCTGCTCAGTGAGACGTACCTGATGGCCAGCCGGGCGCGCGCTTCACTGCCCCCTTCGACCTGCCGCGTGGAGACGATCGACTCCCTTTCCGTCTCGATGGCCCTCGGGTTTGTCGTGATCGAGGCCGCCCGAACCGCACGGGCAGGGTTCGGCGTGGACGAAGTGATCGACCGCATCCACTGGATGACGCGACACAGCCACCTCCTCCTGTTCTGCGAGGATCTGAACCACCTGCGGCGCAGCAGCCTGTTCCCGGTCTCTGTGGTGCAGCAGCTGGCCCGGACGAAACCCCTCCTTGTGCTGAACGAGGGTTCCTTCCTGATCTACGAAAGGCCCCGCACACGCCTGCGGGCGCTGGACGGGCTGTATAGCTTCATCGAGGACTTTCCGGAGATGCGGGCGATCGCCGTCCTCTATTCCACCACGCCGGAAGATGTGGGTGCGCTGCTCGAGCGGATCGACCTGATCTATCCCCGTCAGAAGATCATCGTCACGCGGTATGGACCGTTCCTGGGCTCGTTGATCGGGCCCGGTGGTATGGCCGTCGCCGTGTACGAGGAGGATTGAGGTGCCGGGCGCCCGACGCGTCCGGGTGGTGACGGACAGCACGGCGGACCTTCCCCGGGAATGGATCGACCGATGGGGCATCCAGGTAGTCCCGCTCCGCTTCCGCCTGGGCGAGGAGACCTTCCGCGACGGCCTGGACCTCGCCCCCCAGGTGTTCTACGCCCAGCTGGCAAGAGCATTTCCAACCACCTCGCAACCCTCGGTAGGGTTGCTGAAGCGCGTCTATGAACAGGCTGCCGCGGGCGGAGGGGAGATCGTCTCGATCCACCTCTCTTCGAAATTGAGCGGCACCTGCCAGGCTGCCCAGCTCGCCGCGGATCAGGTCGACTGCCGCGTCGTCGTGTTCGATTCCGGGCAGATCTCAATGGCAGTGGGCTGGTTCGTCCTGGCCGCCGCGCAAGCTGCCCGCGAGGGCCGGTCCCTGGAGGAGATCGTTTCTTTGCTCGAGAAAATGAAGAGCCGCGTGCACATCATCGGCTTGATCGAAAGCCTGGAACATCTGCGGCGTGGCGGCCGCATCGGCCGCGTCGAGGCGCTGCTGGGCGGCCTTCTGGGCATCCGGGCGCTGTTTACCCTCGAACGGGGAGAGGCAGTGCTCCTGGAGCGGGTGCGCACACGGTTAGCGGGGCTGCGCCGGCTCGTGGAACGCGTCGCCGCCCTCGAGCCGCTCGAACGGGCGGCAGTGGTGCACGCGGATGCTGCGGATGCTGCGCAGTGGGTGGCCCGCGCCCTGGCACCGCTCCTGCCCGGTCCGCCGATCCCGATCGTGGCTGTGGGGCAGGTCGTCGCCTCGCACGTTGGCCCAGGCGCGGTCGGAGTGGCCTGCGTCCGGGCGGGTGAAGCCGTGCGGCAAGTGGAGCATTTGAGGTCGTAGCGTGTCCCCCATCTACTTGAACCGCGAGGCCATCGGCCTCATCCCCTGGCTGGTCGGGTCCTGGCTCCTGGCCGTTGTGGGCGGGTTGCTGGACCAAAGCGGCCTGTGGCCGCGCAGCTGGATCGAGGCTCGCACACGGATCCGGGAAGGCGCATTTTTCTTCTACGCGGTTGTGATCCCCTACGCAGCCGTCCTGAGCGGTTTTCTGGCCCCGGAACGCCTCGGGCTGGCCGGGTTCTCCTGGTGGAAAAGCCTGGGGCGCACCCCTCTCCTGGCCGGCCTGTACCTGCTTCTGGCCGTTTGGGCCTGGCGAGGAGCGTTGCGCACAGGTCCTGCACAGGCCGGATGGCTCGCACGGGAGCGCCGCTGGGTGCGGGAACGGGGCACCTGGGTGCGTTTTCTCCTCTGGGCCGGCGCAGAGCAGCTCCACTGGGCCTTCTACCGCACGGTGCCGCTCCTCGTTTGGGGTCGGCCAGCCGGCCTCTGGCTGGGCTTGCTCCTTGTGGCCGGCGAGCGCTACAGCATCCCCGGGAAAGGAGATCTTCGAGGGCCGGGTGCCGTGGGAAACGAAGCCTGGTGGTGGACGAAAGCCGTTTCCCTGACCGCGGCCTATGCCCTTCTGGAGAACCTCTGGGCCTGTATGGTGCTTCAGGCGCTTCTGGAGGGGTGCGTCGCTTGGTACATCGAGCGATCCGCGCAATCTCAGGAGGCGCTGCAGCCGGCGGCAGAGGGCCCGCTGCCCCTGCGCCGGGCCGTGCCGGCAAGCGTCCTGGTGCTCCTCTTGCTGGTGGGGTTCACCTGGGGCGCGATCAGCCCGACCTTGCGCCTTCCGCGCGCCGAGGAATTCGTACAACAGCCGACGGTCCCCTTGCCGACTTCCACCCCGACCCCCACACCATACCCTACGCCGCGGCCGACCTCTGCCCCCACGGCGACGCCGCTTCCTACCGCCACACCCACCCCAGCGCCTCAGCGCACCTATGTCGTCCAGCCGGGCGATACGCTGAACGCCATCGCATGGATGTTCGACGTTTCGGTGGCCGATCTCATGCAGGTGAACGGCATCACCGACCCCACTCGGCTCCAGATCGGACAGGTGCTGGTGATCCCTTAAGGTGGTTCTATAGCCGGACCTGACCGCGAAAAACCCGCGACAGGCGTCCGCGCGTCGTGATCGTCGGGGCCGGGTTTGGTGGCCTATGGGCTGCTCGTACGCTGACAGGACAGGGAGTCTAGGTCATCCTGCTCGATCGCAACAACTCCCACACGTTCCAGGCGCTGCTGTACCAGGTGGCCGCTGCCGAGCTGGAACCGGCTGGCATCGCGTACCCGGTGCGCAGCATCCTGCGTCGGCTGAAAGACATGCACTGGATGAAGGCTGAGGTGCAGGAGGTCGATTTCTCCGCCCACACGGTGCGTGCGAGGGACTACCGCATCGTGTACGACTTTCTAGCGCTGGGAATCCAGCCCCACTACGACGACATCCCCGGTGCGAGGGAGCTCGCTTTTCCGCTCAAGACGCTGGAAGACGCGGTCGACATCCGGAACCACATCCTGCGCTGCTTTGAACGGGCTGCCCGCGAGCCGAGCGCACCCGAGCGGGAGCGGTGGCTCACCTTTGCGATCGTGGGAGGCGGCGCTACCGGCGTTGAATTCGCCGGAGCGCTGGCGGAACTGATCCGGGGTTCGTTCGCCCGGGATTTCCCTGCACGGATCCTGCCGTCTGAGATCGTCCTGAGACACGCGAGAGCGACGGCGCCCCACGACCTTGGGCCTTTGGGCAACAGCTCTTCCCGAACCCGGCCGATCCGACGGGGATGATGCGGACGCTCCACAGTCATTGGAACGCGGTGCTGACCCCGTGGAACTAAACGCTCCCGCGCCAGCGCCGGACGATGCCGCGCTCCGGGCGATCGGCTGCAATTGGGCGACCTACAATGGTTATGCCGTGGGCCGGCCCGGGGGAGGTGTTGTGGTACAACCCCAACGGGACGACCGACGACCGGTTCTACGGGGAGCGCGACGTCGCTTCGTTCCCCTTCGAGAACGGCAGGAGTTTTTCTCCAGCCTTGCTTGAGAAACGAGTTCTTGTGAAAGGTCTGGGAGGAGAACCTGCCGGCCTTCTGAGACCGTTGCCCCGCCCCCCTATGTGGAAAACTGCACGCCACCCCAGCACGATAGCTTCGTGGGAAGCGTTACCGTCCCCTGCCCCGCATCGACCTGACCGGGGTGCGATGGGCACGTTGACAAGATGAGGTCGGGGCAATCCCCCGAACGTTACGGCTGCCCAGCTCGTCGCTGACGCAGCGCTTCGAAGAGCAGGATCCCGGTAGCGACGGTGACGTTCAGCGATTCGGCGGCGCCGGCCATCGGGATCGAGACCCGCTTTGCTGCCAGACAGTGCGCTTCGGCGCTCGCGCCTTCGGCTTCTCCTCCGACGATCAGCGCGGTGGGAAGTCGCCAGTCCACCTGCTCGTAGGGGCATCCCCCCTCGACTTCCGCCAAGAGCACCTGCAGCCCCTCGCAGGCCGCGGCGATCTCTTCCCAGGAGGCCGATCGCACGGACAGGTGGAAATGTGCCCCCATCCCGGCGCGCACGGCCTTCGGCTCAAAGGGGTCGACCGTCCCGGGGGCACACAGGACCTCGCGCACACCGGCCGCTTCGGCTGTGCGCAGGATGGTGCCGCAGTTTCCCGGATCGCGCACCCGGTCAAGGACGAGGATCGGCCCGTCAGGCCGAGGCGCGGGCTCGGGAAAGGGGACGGCCGCGACCACACCCTGCGGGGTCACGGTGTCGGCGATCGCATCGAGGATCGCGGGGGTGGTGGGAAAGGCCGTTTCCAGCCTGCTCAGGCGCTCCAGCAACGCCTGCCCCCGGGGGGTCTCCCGCAAGCGCTCCGGCAGGTAGAGCACAAGCGTGGGTGTAACCCCGGCCCGGAACGCCTCCTCAAGCAGCCGTACACCTTCCAGGAGAAAAAGCCGCTCGCTGTACCGCTTTCGACGGCGGTGCAGCGAGCGCAGGAGACGCACTTTCGGGTTTTCCAGGCTCGTGATCGAGACGGGCATTCCCCTAACCCGCCGCGGCGGCCTGGGCTTTCTCCGCGATCTGGGCAAAGGCCGCCGGATCCTTCACCGCCAGATCAGCCAGGACCTTGCGGTCCAGATCGATCCCGGCCAACCGCAGCCCGTGGATCAGGCGCCCGTACGTAAGGCCCAACTGGCGCGCCGCAGCGTTGATCCGCAGGATCCAGAGGCGGCGCATATCCCGCTTCCGCCGCCGGCGGTCCCGGTAGGCGTGCGCATAGGCGCGCATCACCGCTTCGTGCGCCGTCTTGAAGGTGCGATGCCGGCCGGCCCGGTACCCTTTGGCATGTTCCCGGACCTTGTCGTGGCGCCGGCGAACCATCATTCCGCGCTTGACCCTTGGCAACAGAAACCTCCTTCAGCACATTCTAACTTACCGGCTCCTGCCGGTTCCGGGGGCTCGGCGGAACCCGGCGGACCGGGATCTTGCGACTATACAGAGAGACTGGGCTATTTCTTGCGCGGTGTCAGCAGGATCGTCATATCTCGGCCGGTAGAGGCGGGGCTCTCCTCGACCTCGGCAACGTCCTCCAGCATCGTGGCCACCTGCTTCAAGAGATCCTCGGCAATATCCGTGTGGGCCGATTCCCGTCCTCGGAAGCGTAGCGTCACCTTGACCCGGTTGCCCTCTTCGAGGAAACGGCGCGCTGCCCGAATCTTGATCTGCAGGTCGTGCTCGCCGATCTTGGGACGCAGCCGCACCTCTTTGATGTCTACCGTTCGTTGCTTCTTCCGTGCCGCCCGCTCTTTCTTGGCCTGCTCGTAGCGGAATTTCCCATAGTCCAGCAGACGACAAACCGGAGGCTCGGCAACGGGATCCACCTCCACCAGGTCCATCCCTTCTGCGGCGGCAATACTCAGGGCTTCCTGGAGCGGCTTGACCCCGATACGCCGGCCGTCTGCTCCGATGAGCAGCACCTCCCGCGCCCGTATCCGTGTGTTAATGCGCAGCCTCTCGCTGATCGTTTCCTCCTTCTACGACCTCAACGTACCGACCTGCAACAGAACCTTTCCCTGCATAGGAAATGATAGCATAAGGCAAGCCTTTCGTCAACTACTTTACGGACAGCTGTGTTTCTCGTAGATGTTCGGCCAGGCTGCGTAGGGGCTGAAAAAGACCTCCTGGGAGACGACCTCGCCGTTGACCAGGATCGTCCGATAGACCCGCACGTCGATCCCATCCACCGCCCAGTCCGTCTGCCGGACGACCCCTTCTTCCAGGCTGGGGTTCTCCACACAGACCGGCGTGGTGGGAGCGGGCGTCCAGTTGGACATCTCCGGACCTTCGATCCGCACTTCGCGGTTCGGCTTGGTCCCGTAGAGGTACACAAGAAGCGTATCCGTATCCGTGTATGCCTCGAGCTGCATGAGCAGGTAGCCCGGGGTATCGTTCACGAACTTCAGGTCGGTTCCCGTGCCCACGAAGATGGTGGCATCCAGGCCGGGGATCGAGCCCTGCTCGTAGAAGCCGATGCGATAGGCGTGCGGATGGCGCTCCAGGATAGGAAGGCCAGCGAGCAGGGCGGCGCGAAAGACCGTCGTCGAGACCTGGCAGATCCCCCCGCCCACGTTGCGCACCGTTCGTTCCGCGATGATCGAGTACCCCTCGACGAACCCCTGGCTTTCATCGATCGGGCCGATGGCTTGCAGAAACGAGAAGGTTCCCCCGGGCGGGATCAGCGTGCCGTCCAGGATGCGCGCTCCGATGACGATGTTGTGCTCGCGGTACGGCCGCGAGCCGGCGAAATGGCTTTCGCCCACCGCGACCAGCTCGCGGATCCCCAGGCTATCGATTACCTCCGGACGGATCTCCGGAGGCACCTCCACCAGCTCGAGATCGACCTCTCGCTTGGGAGAGACCACCGCTGCGTTCAGCTGGTCCACAGCGGCGTCCAGAGGAAGCATCCAGCCGGACGCTCCCGGGTCCACCACCTCCAGATGGTCCTCGACAAAGCGGAAATGCGCGTTCCGCGGGTACACCAGGACCTGGCCCGCGATCTGGGCCACAAAGGCGCGCAGCGCCTCCTGGTCCAGCACGACCGCGAGCCGTTTCTGCGTGCCTTCCTGGCGGGTCTCCACGCGCAGCATCCGGCCGATCTCCTCCGGCGTGAGCACCCATTCCCTGTCCCTGATCCGGATGGTCAGCGGGCCGGCCAGCATGCGGTGTGCAGTCTCCAGCGCGCCTTCCACCGCCTGTTCGTCGATCTCCGGCGCCAGGACCTCCACCTCGAGCGGCACCGGTTCCGAGGAGAGGTGTCCGATGGCCGCCTCGATCGCCGCCATGGTCGGGACGACGCGCAGCCTACGGCCGGGATGGCTGGGACGGACCTGGACCTCCGTCCCCTCCACGGTCAGCGCGGCGTTCAGCGCTGGCATATCGATCTCCTGGGCCAGCTCCTGCAGATACGATTGCAGCACACCCTTGTCCAGCACGACTGGGAGGAGCACGTCGCGACGCGGAGGCGGCTTCAGCCGTTCCCACCAGCGGCCCAGAAAGGAGCCCTCCCGGCCTGCGGCCACCGCGTCCTGGACCGCCTGGTCCCAGGCGACCTGGAGCCCTAACTGGTCCCCCCGCGGGTACCAGACACGCCCTTCGTAGGTAAGGGTGACGGGCCGCTCCTGAAAGGAGTGGAAGCGTCGGCGAAGGGCCGCTTCGGCCTCCTCGGGGGTCAACCCGCCGACCGGCACACCGGCGACGTAGACGTTCGGCAGGATCCGCCCGCGGTAGTGCCGCTCGGCTCCCAGGAGGCCCAGCCAGACGGCGAGGCCCAAGAGGACCGGAACGAGCCAAAAGATCCAGCCGCGCCGCCCCCGGGGAGGCCGCCGCAGGCGCTTATGGGCCGAGCGGGGGAGATGTTCCACGAGAGGCTCTGGCTCCGCAGGCCATCGGTAGGTTGTTCCACCTCGGGTGACCATCGCACGCATCCTGTGGCCGGCAGCCAGCGATCGTTCAGCGGAAGCGGGTCTCCCAAGAATAGGGGATGCGATCCGTGTTCCAGGGCAAGCGCAGTTCGTCCGGATGCTCGTGGTCGTACGGGCGCGTGGGGAAGTTGAGCAGCAGGGAGGGAGTGGTCCCCAGCGTCTTGTAGCCGTGCGCTACCCCAGCAGGGATCTTGAGCAGCATCGGGTTGTGCTCGCCCATGAAGAACTCGTTCAACTCTCCGTACGTGGGCGAATCCTCGCGCAGGTCGTAGAGCGGCACCTGGATCATCCCCGCGATGGCGCAGAAATAGTCGTC
>JBMFPK010000033.1:0-14329 GCA_049969155.1 Chloroflexia bacterium
CTCCCCGTCGGAGGGAACCGGGTGATCGAAACAGGCACCGTGCTCAGCACCGGCCCCTCGGGCGACCGACGGGCGATCGTATGGACCAGCCAGTGCTCGTCGTCGCGCTCGGGAAAGTCCAGCCGATAGTGGGCTCCCCGGCTTTCTCTGCGGTACAGGGCCCCCGCGGTGATCACACGGGCGATCTCGAGGAGGTAGCCGCACTCCAGGTACTCGATCCAGGCATAGTTGTAGCTTCGCGGGCCCGGGTCGAGACGAACCCGTCGGTACCGCTCGTCCAGCACTTCGATCTCCTGCCGGGCCCGTTCCAAGCCCGCTGCGTCCCGGAAGATACCCACGTGTTCCGTCATCAGAGTGGTGAGATCCCGACGCACCGCGGCCACGGGCTCCCCCCGTGTCCCCGAAAAGACGCGCTGGAACTCTCCTTCCCAGCGCTCCAACGACCCGGCGAGCCGCTGTGCGTCCCCCAGGGGCCTCGAGCGCGCGATCTCCGCCGCGCGGGCACCGGAGCGCTTGCCGAACACCAGGGCATCGAGGAGCGAGTTGCCTCCGAGCCGGTTGGCCCCGTGAACGCTCACATTGGCACATTCCCCGGCCGCGAGCAGGCCGGCGATCTCCGTCTCCCCCCAGACATCGGAGCGGATGCCCCCCATGCTGTAGTGGGCAGCAGGTTCCACGGGCAACCGTTCGTGAACGATGTCGATACCCGCGTAGGTGAGGGCGAGCTGTCGGACCTGCGGCAAGCGTGCTTCGATCTGCTCCTTGCCCAGATGGGTGAGGTCGAGGGCAACGCCCCCTTCCTCGAGCCCGCGTCCTTCGAGGATCTCGCGCGCGATTGCGCGGGAAACCACGTCGCGCGGGGCGAGCTCCATGGCCTGCGGGGCGTAGCGCGCCATGAAGCGCTCCCCGTTTCGGTTGCGCAGGTAGCCTCCCTCTCCACGAGCTGCCTCCGAGATCAGGATGTTCTTCCCGCATAGGCTCGTCGGGTGGAACTGGACGAATTCCATGTCCGCCAGAGGCGCTCCGGCACGGTAGGCGATCGCGACACCGTCCCCGGTGCACGCGTGCGCATTGGTCGTCTTCGAATAGACGCGACCGTACCCCCCGGTAGCCAGGACCACGGCTCGGGCACGGAATCCTTCCAGGCGGCCGCTTGCGAGATCTAAAGCGACTGCACCGTGGCAAGCGTGCTCATCCACGGCCAGGTCGAGCAGGTGATGCTCGGTGTAGAGGCGCGCACCCAGGCGGAGCAGTTGCTGATAGAGGCTGTGCAGAGCCAGGTGCCCCGTGTAGTCTGCGGCAAAGCAGGTCCGCGGGAACCCGGCCCCTCCGAGCGAGCGCTGGGCAATGCGGCCTTCGGGCGTGCGGGAAAAGAGCACACCCATCTCCTCCAGCTCGGCGATCGTGCCTGGGGCTTCCCGACAGAGGATCTCGACCGCTTCCTGGTCCCCCAGGAAATCACCCCCCTTCACGGTATCCTGGAAGTGGCGTTCGACGCTGTCGTCCGCGCCCAGGGCCGCGTTGATGCCTCCCTGCGCAGCCCCGCTATGGGAACGCGTGGGGTACAATTTGGAGAGGATCGCCACATCCAGGCCCGCCCGGAGGGCTTCCAGCGCCGCGCGGAGGCCGGCCAGGCCCGCGCCGATGACAAGCACATCGTGTGTGCGCATGGATCCTCCGACCAGAGGAAGACGGCCCGGCCCCGGTCGCCCGGGAGGCCCGGGCCGCCTCCTTTCGACTGCCCCGGGACCCGGAAGAAGGCGCAGCTCGGGTCCGGCAAGGCACTACTCGTAGTACTCCGGCGCGTGCTTCAACTTCGGCCAGGAATCCGGGTCGTGGCTGGTGATCACCTTGACCCCGTACACCCGGCGAAGGTTGCGGATCCGCTTGACCGACTTGACCACATCCGGCGGGCTGTACACCAAGCCCGGCAGGACGTCCTCGTTCAGGATCTCCTCGGTGTAGATCAGGTCGCCGGTCAAGAGCATCGGGCCGCTCTTCTCGAGGTTCACCAGGAGCGACTGATGGCCCGGGGTATGGCCTGGAGTGAAGAGGATCTTGATCTTGCCGTCGCCAAAGACGTCGTATTCGTCCTCCTGGAAGCCCTCGAGCAGGTACCAGTTCAGCCACGGTTTGTCAAAGTCGGCGCGGATGTAGGCACCCCGCTGGTAAAAGTCGGGCACGTAGGCGTACTGGAGCTCGGCCCGCTGCACAAAGTAGATGGCGTTGGGGAACGCGCCGCAGCCGCCGGCGTGATCCAGGTGGAGGTGGGAGAAGATGACGTGGGTGATGTCCTCCGGCTTGACCCCGATCTTGGCCAGCTGGTTCACGACGTACTCGTCCTCCCTCATGACCGGGTCATAGGCCGCGACGACCGCCTCGCCCCAGTGCTTGATCTTGTCTCGCGCGACTTCCAACGCGTTGCCCGTGTCGAAGAGGACCTTACCTTTCTCGTGCTCGATGAGGTAGAAGGGCACCGGGACATCGAACGGCACGCCGACACCGCGGCCCATCGTGAAGAGGTGTTTCTGGCTCTTCAGGATCCCGCACTGGAACATGTAGAGCTTCATCGCACTCCTCCTTCTCGCATCCGCCGGGTCCTCCCCGGAGCGATACGGACACCACCGCCGGGTTGCCACCCCCTCTGTCAGCGTCCAGACCTCCTTACGCCTTCTTGGGCGTCAGCCATGCCGGGATTATGACCGAGATGTAGCCGAGCAGGATGCCGACAAAGAGCCCAATCAGCGTGTAGAGGATGTTCTGGAAGGAGAAAAAGTTGTCGCTCTTGAACCGCCCAAACGTGAAGGCGAAGAAAGCGGCGAACGCGCAGAACGCGGCGCTGGCCAGCTCGAGCGGCTTCCAGTTCATGAGCAGGACGAGCACCAGGGCGCAGATCCCAACGAGGATCGAGATAGCGATAAACCCAGCTTCCCCGCCGAGTTTCAGCCCGTACAGCGCCACGTGGCCCAGGAGCACACCGAGGAGCATAGGGAAACCGGCCTTGAGGATGGCGGCTGCGTTGCTGCCCGCGACGAAGAAGAAGGCCCACCCGATGAAGCCGGCCCAGGTTGGAAGGCTCAGTTTGATGGAGACGTAGGTCCATAGGGCAGCCAGGATCCCGATGCTGATCGAGAGCGCCACATACTTGATGCGCATCTCCTCTCCTCCTTGTTCGGGTTACCTTACCAAAGCACCATGGACTCACGGAAGATCCGGGCCAGATCCTCCTTGGTCACCGGGCGTGGACAGCCGACGAGCAGGCGCTGCTGCTTCCATCCTCCTTCCACCAGGGCCGGGATATCGTCCTCGGTGTAACCCAGCGCGGAGAGGCCGTTCGGGCAACCGATATCGCGCATCAGCTGGATCAGGACCTCGGGCAGCTTCATAGCGGCTTCCATCGGGCTCAGCCCGGAGGTGTTCGCGCCCAGGAGCTGCGCCACCCGGGCATGCTTCTCCGGGTTGGTGGGAGCAGTGAACCGGAACGCCGCGGGGGCGGTCAGGACGACCGAAAGTCCGTGCGGCACGAGTGCCTCTTTGACGTTGTATTCGGATGGCCGCCACTCGCGGATCATGCCGGCGATCGGATAGCCCAACGCATGCGGGATGTGGACGCCTGCGTTCCCGAAGCCGATCCCGGCGAAGGTTGCAGCCATCGCCATATAGCTGCGGGCCTCGAGGTCGTTGGGGTTGTAGTAGGCGCGGCGCAGGTACGTCCCGACCCACTCGATGGCCTTCTCGCTCCAGAGGTCGGAGATCGGGTTGGCACCGACGTAGGCCGGCCGCAGGCTGGGGTCCTCCGGTTTTGGACGGGTGTTGTACGGCTTGCAGGTGAACGATTCCGCGGCATGGGTCAGCACATCCAGACCGCTGAAGGCGGTCACCTGCGGCGGCTGACTCACAGCGTTCAGGGGGTCCACAATGGCCATCGTGGGGCGAATGTTCACGTGAGAGATGCCCGTCTTGACCTTCAGATCCAAGAGGTCCAGCACGATGACCGGCGTGGTCTCGCTGCCGGTCCCCGACGTCGTGGGGAGGGCGAAGTGCGGCTTGAGGGGCCCGGGGACCAGCTTGCCCTGGCCGATCGGCTTGTTGATGTAGTCGAACAGGTCGGCCGGGTAGGTGTTGAACAGGTTCATCGCCTTTGCCGTGTCGATCGTGCTTCCGCCCCCCAGGGAGACGAAAGCATCGTAGGTCTCGTCGCCCACCGCCTGGATCGCTGCACGGAAGGAGACGTCCGTCGGCTCGATGTGCACCTCGTCGTAGATGCGCAGCTGGATCCCCTCCCGCTCGATGACCTGCTTCACGCGGTCGATCAGGCCGAATTGCCACAGGTTCTTGTCCGCGACGAGCAGGACCCTCTTCGCCCCGATGAGCCTCAGTTCATAGCCCAGCTCCTCGGTGGCACCCAGGCCGAACTTGAGCTTTCCCATGGAGAGCGGAATGATCGTTTCCAGTTCCACGGTCATGGTTTCACCTCCTCCTCACAATCGCACGGCCCGTAAGTGGAAAGCGTCCAGCTTCCCGGGCTGAAACTGCGAGGGCATCCACCTCCTTCCTGCACCCTTGTTGCCGGGAAGTGCGCCTGTTCCTGCGGTGCGCTTTCCCTGCTCTCACACTCCATCCACAGTGCGGTGCCTTTGCGCCGCACTGCTGTCCGGCCAAGTGGAACACTGCTGGAGCACCTGCCCTATCTGGACGGCCGTTCCCATCCTCGTCGGGCGTAGTACTCGCTGACCATCTTTTCCAGTTCTGCGGGGGTCAATGTCTCGCCGCTGGGTTGGAGTGGTTCCCGCAGGAGCCGAGCGGGGAGGGTGTCATCGGCGGGAACCATGCCCTCGCGAAGGTTGTACGCCCGGATCAGGTTCGCGATGCGCGCCGAAAGGGCTTGCAAGCCGGCCTTATCGAGCTCCAACCCCGTCAGGCCACGGATGATCCTGGGAAGATCGTCCCAGCCGATCATATCCCTGTAGAAGCGGCAGAAGATCAGCGTGTCAAAGACCGTGTGACGGTCCTCAAAGTCCAGTACCAGGTCCGCCTTCCCTTCCGCGGTAGTGCGGTCTACCCAACCGGCCAGCTCGGCTTTGTAGACCGTCGCCCGCAGGTGGCAGGCTCCGCGATCCGAGATGGCATAGGCCAAGCCCATCCCTTTCAGCCCCCGGGGATCGTACCCGGCCGGCTCGAGTCCTTTCACGTGCACGGCCAGATCCTCCAGCCCAAGTTCCTGCGCCGCTCGCCGCACGCCGCCCGCAAACGTTTCGCCAATCCCCTCGCGGGCTGCCACCTTGTGCAACAGATCCGCAATACCGTCCACATCGCCATAATCGAGCCCGAGATCCAGCACGCCGCGCCGGCACGCCTCGATCGCCAGCCCGGCGACGTTTCCCGCAGTGATCGTGTCCAGGCCGAGGCGGTCGCACAGGTCGTTCAGGTAGAGGATCTCGGCGAGGTCGTCCACGCCGCACAGCCCACCGAACGCGTAGATCGTTTCGTACTCCGGGCCTTCCACCGTCAGACCCACGTGCCGGCCGTCCGGCACCGTGGTCAGCTTCCCGCAGGCGAAGAAGCAGCGGTAGCACGCCTTGGGGCGCGGCTGGAAGCGCTCCACCAAGGTATCGCCGCTGATCTGCGTCCAGTATGGAACCGTACCGGCGGACCAGTAGTAACTCGGAAACGAACCGGCACGGTTCGTCAGTGCCACGACCATCGGGGTGCCGAACTTCCGATAATTCTGGGCGCCGGCGTCCGTCTTGCCGCGCTCGCGCAGTTCGCGGTCGTAGGCCGCGATCCCCTCCGCGTCGAAAAGGGGGCATTCGGCCTTGCCATGGAACACGATCCCTTTGATCTTCTTCGACCCGAGCACGGCCCCCATGCCGACACGTCCCGCCTGCCGGCCACGGTCGTTTCCCACAAGCGCAAAGCGCACGAGCTTCTCACCGGCCGGGCCGATGACCATCGCCTTGGCCCCCGGGACACCGACATCCTTCTCGAGCGCTTCCTCCGCCGCGTAGGCATCCAGGCCCCAGAAAGAACCGGCCTCGTGGAAGGTGACCCCGGTATCCGAGATTTCCAGGTAGATCGGGCGGCTGGCGGCGCCCTGGATAACGATCGCGTCGTATCCGGTCGCCTTGATCTGAGGCGCGATGTGCCCCCCCGAAGCCGATTCGCCAAAGATCCCCGTCTGCGGGGACTTGGCGATCAGGATGTAGCGGCTGGCGGGTGCAAGCACCGTTCCAGTCGCCGGGCCGGTTGTCACGATGAACGGGTTTTCCGG
This sequence comes from Chloroflexia bacterium, assembly GCA_049969155.1. Lineage (GTDB taxonomy): Bacteria > Chloroflexota > Chloroflexia > DTKN01 > DTKN01 > DAOTVY01. Next base: position 6,272 of record JBMFPK010000033.1, read on the forward strand.
TGAAAGGGGATCCACACCCGGTGGAGCATACTTAGACAAGAGATACGCACCCAACCCCTTCCCGCCTAGGTAGTCCCTCAGCACTTCCTCCGCCACGTCCTCCCCTCGGAACGTCTGCGCCGACACGTCCACGTGCAGGATCCGACCATGGAAGCCCAGCATCGTTGCCTCCTTTTGTTGTTCAAGGAACCGCGGGCGGGGTGGTAACGATTTCATTATAGCACCCGGCCTTGGCAAAGTCAATAGCGGCAGCCATCGAAACGCGCGCATCCGACCGCGTCTTTCGGGAAAAGGTTCTTCCTTTCCCGCCTTTGTTGCCGTTTCCTTCCCTTCCTTTGGCTTCGCGCATCGCTCGAAGGGCGCACGCGCCGAAGCCGCGTTGCGTATACCTTCCCCCGATGCTATACTGAGGCGGAAACGCGGTCAGGCCGCGCGCGGGATGGAAACATGGGTATGCCGATCGTCGTGCAGCGGGACCGCACGATCCTGCTGGATGTGCACCACCCCCTCGCACGGGAAATCCGGGACCGGCTGGCCTCGTTTGCCGAGCTGGAGCAGAGCCTGCAGCACATCCACCTGTACCGGCTCACGCGGCTTTCCCTGTGGAACGCAGCGGCATCCGGACTACAGGCCGATTCCCTGCTGGAAGGGCTCTCCGCCCACAGCCGCTTCGGCGTCCCACAGGAAGTTGCGGACTGGATCCGCGAGACGATGGCCCGGTACGGGCGGGTCACGCTGGGCCGAGACGGCGAAGATCTCCTGCTGCAGGCCAACGATGCGGAACTGCTCGCCCGGCTCTCCCGCAGCCGCACGCTTCAGCCGTTCCTCTGCGGACGCCGCGCCGATGGGACACTGGTCGTGCGGCCGGGGTGCCGCGGCCTGGTGAAGCAGCGGCTCCGCCAGCTCGGGTACCCCCCTGCGGACCTGGCTGGTTACCTTCCGGGTGCGCCTTTTGCGATTTCGCTCCGCGCCTACACCCGCAGCGGCCGCCGCCTGGTGCTTCGGCCTTACCAGGAAGCTGCCGCAGCGGCCTTTCTACGGGAAGGGCCCCACGGCGGAAGCGGGGTCATCGTGCTCCCATGTGGCGCCGGGAAAACCCTCGTCGGCCTGGCCGTCATGGCCTGCCTGCGTACCCAGACCCTGGTCCTTTGCCCGCACGCGAGCGCCGTCCACCAGTGGCGCCAGGAGTTGCTGGACAAGACCACCCTGGAACCCGAAGAGATCGCCGAGTACACGGGAGAGGCGAAAGGGATCGCGCCGGTGACGCTCGCGACCTACCAGATCCTGATCCACCGGCCCGCGGGGGACCTGCAGAACCGGGAAGAGATTTTCCCTCATATGGCCCTTTTCGAGGAACGCGACTGGGGGCTGATCATCTACGACGAAGTCCATCTGCTGCCGGCGCCGGTGTTCCGCCTGACCGCGCACCTGCAGGCCAGGAGGCGGCTGGGCTTGACCGCCACGCTCGTGCGCGAGGACGGGCGGCAGGGAGACGTCTTTTCGCTCGTGGGCCCCAAGGTCTACGAGGCCCCCTGGAAAGAACTGGAAGAGCAGGGCTGGCTGGCCCAGGCCGAGTGCGTGGAGGTGCGGGTCACAGTCCCGGATGCGCTGCGCCTGGACCATGCACGTGCCCGTACGAAGCACATCCGTTCCCGCCTGGCGGCCGAAAACCGGCGCAAAGAGGCGGTGGTACACGAACTGGTGCGGCGCCACCAGGGCGAGCGGACGCTGATCATCGGGCGGTACATAGACCAGTTGCGGGCCATCGCAAATCGGCTCGGGGCCCCACTGGTAAGCGGGCGAACCTCCGTGGCCGAGCGGGAGAGGCTATATGCGGCCTTCCGCAAGGGCCAGGTACCCGTGCTCGTGGTTTCGAACGTCGCCAACTATGCGCTCGATCTGCCCGAGGCCTCTGTCGCCATTCAGGTGTCTGGGACCTACGGATCCCGTCAAGAGGAAGCGCAACGCCTGGGGCGCATCCTGCGCCCGAAACCGGACGGCCGGCCGGCTCGCTTCTACTCCCTCGTTTCGCAGGGAACCGCGGAGCAGGAGTACGCGGCGCGTCGCCAGCGCTTCCTTGTGGAGCAGGGATACCGCTACAGGATCCTGAGCGAGGACGCCTTTTGGGATGCCGTCCCGCCTCTCCCTGCTACGGGCTAGATGCCGGGTACGTCTTCGGCAGGCGCCAGGAGAGGATGTTGGATGCGCCGACCGCGGCGACAACCAGCGCGAAGAGGACCCCGTAAGAAGTCTTCTGGAGGATCGCTCCGCCCAACGTGGGGAGAAAGACGAGCAGGCCGCTGGCCGTGTTGAATAGCCCTACGTAGGTCGGCCGATCCTCTCCAGGGGACAGACGGAGGACATAGTTCACGTAGCCCAGCATATAGGCGCTTCCCACCGCCCCCACGGCCAGGAAGACCACCGCATAGATCGCCGCAAGCAGGGTGCCACCGCGCACCCCGAACAGAAAAAGCACCAACCCGAGTAGCGGGGCGGCCAAACCGGTCGCAGTGGCCGCCTGGACCACGCGGTGGCTACCGGCACGTTCGGCGAGAGTCCCGAAGGCGATGCTCCCGAGGATCGACCCTCCGGTCTGTACCGCTGCATAGAGGCCCACCGTGGAAGGGGGCAGTCGCAGCTCGTTTGTGGCAAAAAGGACGTAGAAGCCGCTTGCGAGCAGATCGAAACCCGCAAGGAGCCGTATCCCGATCACCCGCCGGAACAGGTGATCCTCTCTGAGCGTGTGCCACAGGTGGGCGAAATAGGTCCACCAGGTCGGTCGCGCCTCTGCGACCGGTTCCTCCGGTTCGACCACAAAGTAGAGCGAGCCGAGCGAAAAGAGGAGAGAGAAACCGGCCAGGGCAAAGATCGTGGCATAGTTCTCCGGGAAGGGCGGTCCAGCATCGTCGAGCAGCTGCGCGATCACCGCTCCTGCACCGAACGCGAGCAGGCCGTTGAGCACCTGACCGAGGCCAATGAGCCGTCCCCGTAGGCCTTCGGGCATCGCTTTCGCCAACAGGTCGAACCAGGCCACGGCGGCAAGAGCGTCACTTCCGAGGAAGATCGTCTGGGCGAGGAAGAGGAGTCCCAGGGCCAGGCTGGGGTACCGCCCGAGTCCCATCGCCAGGGCCGCAGCGTACAGGAGGATCAGGGGTCGGCCGATGGCCCCGCCCAGCAGGACGTACGGCTTCTTGCGAGGCTTGTTCAGAAGCATATTGGCAAAGAAGATCTGCGGGAGGAGCCAGGCGCCCTCGCTTGCGGTGGCAAAAAGGCCCACGACCACTTTGCTCGACGTGAGACGCGCGATAAAGGCGGGCAAGGTGGTGTTCCAGCCCGCGAAGGTCATCGCCAGGCCGAAGCCGATGTAATCGCCCAGCAGGGCAAGAAAATTGCGCCGGTAATGGCCGGTCGCCATGGGGGCACATTCCTTTCCCTCGAGGGGGACCCACGAAAAGGGGCCACAGAGGACGGAGCGGCACCCTCAGCCACTGCGGCCTCCCCACGCTTGCGAATCGTCCGCAGAAGCGCTCGATCAGGGCAGCGCCTCGAAGAAGGCAACCGGCTCGATGTCCGCCATCGTCCGCAAGCCGGGCCGGGTGCGCATGACCACCGGGAGCGCGTTCACCGTGATCGCACAGGTAGCGATGTCCCCGTTCACGCCTCCCGGAATCACGGAATCGATCACGGGCGTACCTTCGATCCGGATGCGGTCCCGCGGTTCCGGCTCACCGATCGTCGCCCGGAAGCGCAGGGTGATCACCTCGCGGCCGTCGCGATACCCGTGCCCCGTCTGGTTCACACCCAGGCAGTTTCCGGGCTCGATCACAAGCTCCCCGGCGACCACACGCTCCGATGCTACGACCGGTTCGATGATGTCCTCGGTGCGTTCCAGTTCCCAGCCCATGCGAGAGGCGATCATCTGCATCGATTCGGTCAGGCCCACGTGGCGGAGCGTTCCCTCGCGCACCTTCTGCTGAAACTGCTCCACGGTCAGGCCGGCCCCGATCTTGCGCTGGAAGGGAAGGCGCCGGAATTGCGCGTCCTGGAAGCGCTCCACCAGGATCGAACGCACGTCCTGACAGATCCCGGTAAAGACGATGGGCAGAAGGTCCATCAGGAACCCCGGGTTCACCCCAGTCCCCAACACAGCTACGCCCCGATCCCGGGCGGTCCGATCGATTTCCTCCGCGATGGCGCGCTGGGTCCGCCAGGGGTACGAGAGCTCCTCACAGGTCGAAACGACAGGGAGTCCGTGGGAAACGATCTGCAGGATCTGTGCTTTGGCCTGCTCTAGGCTGGAGGTTGTCGTGAGCACCACGACATCCGCCTCCTGCTCCAGGACCGCATCGGCATCCGCGCTCACCGCCACGCCGATCGGGGACAGGCCGGCCAACTCCCCCACATCCCGGCTTACTTTCTCCGGATCGATATCGATCGCCCCCACGATGCGAAAAGAAGCGGCGCGCTCGCACAGGTAGCGCGTGATGCGGTTGCCGATCGGCCCAAGGCCGTACTGGATGACCCGAATGGGGTTTGCCATGACGCCTCCTCCTTGAGGTTTCCAAAACGCCCACACTTGTCCGACACAAAATGAGGCTGCCGGGCCAGGATTCGAACCTGGGTCAAAGGATCCAAAGTCCCCCGTGCTACCGCTGCACCACCCGGCAGCGCATCTTTAGTGTACAAGAAGTTCCCAGGGCTGTCAAACGGCCGGCAGTCGCCTACAGTTCGACACGCCTGGGATGCACGCGCATTTTCTCGGCGCGCAGGATGGTCAGGATCGCGTCCACCGTGTCGTCCAGGCACCCCTGGTAGTTGACCACCACATAGTCGAACATCGGCAGGGCATCCATTTCCCGTCGTGCGGCATCGAGCCTTCGCTGCAACGCCTCTTCGGACTCGGTTCGGCGCTGGCGCAGCCGGGCGGCCAGATCCGCCATGCTGGGCGGGGCCAAGAAAATCAAAAGTGCCTCGGGAGCGAGTTTCCGTACCGTAGCGGCCCCTTGCACGTCGATGCGCAGGATGACGTCCTTGCCCTGGGCCAGCGCATCGCGCACCTGCCGTCGGGGGATCCCCTTGTAATCGCCATAGACGAGCGCCCATTCCAGGAGCTCCCCCTCGTCGATCATCCTTCGGAACTCCTCCACCGAGACAAAATAGTAGTCTCTTCCGTGGACCTCGGTGGGGCGCGGGGGACGGGTGGTAGCCGTAACTGTGTAGTGCAGCGGGATACCCCGCTCCTTCATCCGCGTCATCGTGGCATCTTTGCCCACGCCCGAAGGCCCGGAGAGGACCACGAGCAGTGGCGGGGGCTTCCCGAGCCAGGTTCGGATCTCGTCGGAAGGTGTACCGGGGCACTCACTCATCGTCGCCCCTCCCCGGCACGTCGCCCGAACGCAAGCGACGCGCAATCGTCTGAGGGTGAAGGGCGGAAGTGATCACGTAGCCGTTGTCCATGATGATGGCCGATTTGACCTTGCGGCCCCGGCTCGCATCGACCAGGGTCCCCCGTTCCCGCGCCTCGCGGATCAGGCGACGGACGGGCAGCGAGTCCGGCGCCACGATCGCGAGCACGCGGCTGCCGGCCACCATGTTGCCAAAGCCGATGTGGAGCAGCTCGGTCGGAGCCATCGTTCCCCCCTTTCTCCTTCGAACTGTCTTGTGCTATACTTGGTTCAAACGCAAACTGGAGGCAATCTTGTTCTACGACGCGCTGACAGCGCACGCGGTGGTCGCGGAACTGCGCCGGACGATCCGAGGCGGACGCGTCCAGCACGTCGTCCAGAGCGGGCCGCTCACGCTTGGGCTCGAGATCTATGCGGGCCACCGACGCCACTACCTGGTCGCTTCCGCTCACCCGGAAAACGCGCGTCTCCATCTCGTGCAGGCAAAACCGTCTCGGGACCCCCGTGCCCAAAGCCCTCTCCTGCTACACCTGCGGAAGCGGCTCGTCGGCGCCTACCTGGAGGAAGTGACCGCCTGGCCCCTTGAGCGGGTGATCGAGATGACCTTTCGCCACCCTGGACTGCCTCCCGAGGAACAGGTGAACCACCTCATCGTCGAAGTCATGGGGCGGCAGAGCAACATCTTGCTGGTGGACGCGGACCAGTGCATCGTGGACGCCATCAAGCGGGTCACGCCCCGGATGAGCCCGGCGCGTCCCGTGCTGCCCCGAACCCCCTATCGGCCGCCTCCTCCCCAGTTGAAACTGGACCCGCGGACCGTAACCGCACCGACGCTGGAGGGTGCCCTTTCGGGCGTGCGCACGGACCTGCCGTTGTGGCAGGCGCTCGTCCACCTGTTCCGGGGCGTTTCGCCCCTCCTGGCCCGCGAGGTTTGCCATCGCGCGGGGCTCGGGGATGACCTGCCTATCTCGGAGTTCAGGGGAACAGAGGAACTCGCTGCAGCCCTGCGCGACGCCTGGCAGCCCACAGCCACGGGTGAATGGGAACCTTGCCTTGCCTTGGCCCTCAAGGAAGCCGGTCCTGGGGGCCCGAGGCCCTTGGCTTACGCTCCCTACCGCCTCTCCCACCGGAGCGATTGGCTTGTGGAACCCCGCGAATCGATCTCCGAAGCGCTGGAACAGTACTACGCGTGGGAGGAGCCCGTTGCCGACCATGCGCCCTCCCGGAGGCTGTTGTTGGAGGCGATCGCACGACAGCAAGAGAAACTCCAAAACCGTCTGGAAGCCCTACGCAGAGAACAGGCCCGGGAGGCCGAGGCCGAACGTTTGCTTCAGATGGGCCAGCTGATCCTCGCCTACCAGCGACAGGTCAATCCTGGTCAGGAAACGCTACGCGTCGAGGGGCTCGAAATCCCGCTGGACCCGCACCGTACGCTGGTAGAGAACGCACAGGCCTATTTCCACGCCTACCGCAAAGCGCGTCAGGCCGGAGAGCGCACCAGGGCCCTGATCCAGGAGGCGGAGCTCGAAATGGATTGGCTGGCCCAGATGGGTGCACTCGTCCGGGAAGCTGAAACCTTTGACGAGCTGGCACTGCTATCGGGCGAGATCGCCGAAGCCGGCCTCCTTCCACAGGACCAGATCGGCGGGCGGAGAAAAACCGCTCTGCCTCCGCGGGCATTCCTTACGGAGGATGGATTTCGCGTGCTGGTCGGCCGGAACGCGCGCCAGAACGAAGAACTGACGTTCCGCCGTGCCCGTCCGCACGACCTGTGGCTTCACGCCCGTACCCGGCCTGGAGCCCACGTCCTGCTCCTCACCGAAGGCCGCACTCCGTCGCCACAGGCGATCGAGTTTGCCGCAGGCCTCGCAGCATACTACAGCGACGGCCGCAACGAGGCCGCCGTAGAAGTCGATGTGACCGAGTGTCGCTACGTGCGCCGGCTGACTTCGCGGCATCCCGGCCTGGTCCGCTACACACACGAGCGGACACTGCGTGTCCGACCACAACCTCCGGAGCCAGAGCGCTGAGGGGCCTGCCCTTGACCCGTTTCGCGGGTTTAGGCTTCCCCCAGCCGTTCCTCCAAATACTCGATGGCATCACCGACGGTACGGATCTTCTCTGCCGCCTCGTCGGGGATCTCGATGTCGAATTCTTCCTCGAGCGACATGATCAGCTCGACCAGATCGAGCGAATCCGCGTTCAGGTCCTCCACAAAAGAGGCCTCGGGCGTGATCTGCGATTCGTCCACCCCCAGTCTTTCCGCCACCAGAGCCTTCAGCCGCCGCAAGATGTCGTCCGAGATCATCCACACACCTCCTTCAACGGGCTACTGTGGTTCGGCCCTTTTTCCACCGTCGGCCAGTACACGTTCAGGAGCGCTGGGAAGCATAACGCTTCAGCAAGGTGCCCAGCACACCGTTGACGAAGCGGCGCGAGCTGCTGCTGCCGAAACGCTTCGCCAGTTCCACCGCCTCGTTGATGGCCCCTTTGGCCGGAATGTGGGCATCGTCGGCGAACAGCAGTTCGTAGATCCCCAACCGGAGGATGTTCACGTCGATCCGCGCCATCTGGTCCAGCGGCCAGTTCGGAGCAGCCTCGACGATCAGCGCATCGATCTTGGACCGGTGCGCGAGCACCCCCTCCAGCAGCT